>NZ_JAUOPX010000023.1:0-73882 GCF_030547455.1 Motilimonas sp. 1_MG-2023
TCAGCCAATGGTGATCTGTCACCAGTGGAGTTTGAAAATTCTCAACTAAAGGTGTCCAGTTTTGGTTGACCAGAACATTAGCTTTTTGGGGCAAAAAGTAGACTAGCCCCTATTCACTTTGATCTGGGTCAGCACGCTTGCTTAATCGCCTCCACCAACTTCACTAACTCTGCTTTGACCTCATTGGTTAGCTCAAAGCCTATGTTGATTCTTAAGCAATCATTATAAAGCGATAGCGTGCTGAACAGTCTTCCCAAGCGAATATCAATTTGATTCTTTGCCATCAAGGATTCGAACTTTTCCGAGTCCAGATCGGGTACTTGTAACCAAAGCACCATTCCCCCTTGAGGGTTACTGATGTTGACCTTCTCAGGCAAATGCTCGGTAAGAAAACCAAGGTAAGCTTGCCTCAAATTAAGCAATTTAGTGCGGCGACGTTTTAGCTGCTTGGCGTAGTGCCCTGATTCGATAAAGTCTGCAATACCAAGCTGAGTTGGTAGAGACACCCCAAAGCTTGAAGCGCTATGTTGCTGACGATAACGTTCTATATAGCACCCAGGTAGACACCAGCCTAAACGGTAGCTAGGTGATAAACTTTTCGACACTGAACCACACCACAAGATGTAGCCACCTTGGTCATAATACTTGGCTGGCAATGGTGTATGCTCGGCGTAAGAGAGCTCTAGATAGACGTCATCTTCGATGATAGGCACTTGGTACTGATTGGCAAGCTCAGCCAACGTTTGCTTTTGCTGGGCTGACATAGTGATCCCTTGTGGATTCATGTGAGAGGTACAAAAAATGCCTGCTTTGACACTACTTTGCTTGAGATGAAATTCAAGCTGAGCCAAGTCGATGCCGTCTTCCAGTGATGGGATCTCAACAATCTTGCGACCCATTTGACCCAGTAAATCCAAAATACCGCTAAAACACGGCGAGCTAATCGCTATCGCATCCCCCACTTGGGTACACGATTCTAACGCAGACTTAATCGCAGGCATGCAACCAGAAGTGATGACCAACTCAGCTGGGTTAATATGCAGTCCACGCTTGGCAAAATGGGCACTCAGCGCATTTCGCAAAGACGGTTCACCTTGAGTATTCGGGTACTGATTGAGCCTGCTATTACCTAAACGCTTACTGGCTCTGCGAAAGCTGCGCTCTAATTCATTCAACGCTTGTTCATCAATGTCCGTGCTAGAGACGCCAAGCGGCCCATTATATTCAGAATGAATCGCAAAGCTTTGGTCAACGCTCGAAACCTTACTGATGAATGGCACGATTTGCGGCGTTCGATGTTGGCTTTTACGAGCCGACACGTAATAACCCGCTTGAGGGCGAGCATGAATCCACCCTTGTGATTCCAGTTCTTGGTAACAGCGTACTGCCGTAGACATGCTCACAGACTGCTGTTTTGAAATCTGCCTAAGTGAGGGCATACGACTACCTTGTGGCAATTTACCTGACTCAATTTCACGAACAAACTGGCTCGCCATCATTCTGTACATAGTCATAAGCGAAAATTGTACCTTATTTTTATTAAAAAATTGTATCTGTACCTATAACTGTACTCAAGCAATAATGTTTTTCAATAATAAGGGAGTACAGTTATGATGCGTAACGATTTATTTTTAGCGGTGCTAGTAATGGCGATCTGGGGGTTCAACTTCTCGATGATTAAAATGGGCATTACCGAAGTTCACCCACTATTAGCAACGGCAGCAAGGTTCTCATTCGCTGTTTTACCAGCGCTCTTTTTTATTCGCAGACCAAATGTGGCTTGGCGCTACCTCATTAGCTACGGCATCGTATTTGGCGTGGGTATTTGGGGCATGGCTTCTTGGTCAATTACAGCTGGCCTTTCTTCAGGCATGTCATCGGTTTTACTCTCATCGAATGCCTTAATCAGCATGGCGGTAGGCGTTTTTATCCATAAAGAGATGACATCAAAACGTAAGGTCACAGGTGCAATTACGGCTCTGGTTGCTCTACTGATTTTGGCATACGCCACCAATGGCAACATTACCCCTCAAGGTCTGGCACTTATTATGATTGCCGCAACGTGTTGGACGATCATGGGGATGATCGTGAAAGCATCTAAAACCACTCAAGCTTTTGCTTTTAATGTTTGGGGGATGTTGTTTGCGCCAGTTCCGCTGGTACTGTTTGCGGTCAGTATGCATGGTCCGAGCATCGTAACCCATGCCTTTGACGTTTGGGATACTAGCACAACTATCGCCGTTGGATTTCAAGCTTACCCAACCACGCTATTTGGTTACTGGGTATGGAACCGTCTGCTGATCCTCTACCCACTAAGCATGACAGCCCCACTGACTTTACTTGTTCCTGTGTTTGCGCTGATATCAGGCTACTTCATGTATGACGAAGTGCTCAGCGTAGCTCAAATAATAGCTTGTACACTGTTTCTGATTGGTATTGGCTTAATCGTGAAACCACCTCAACCACAGAGATCAGTAAACGCTAAGCCAGTAACTCAAAGGTAACATTGCCTCGTACGTGCCGAAGCTGTCAACAAGAAAGGTGGGAGCTGGCCTTTCTTTTTGCCCTACCTAATCTTATCCGAAAGCTAGCCAACTCCGAGAAATCGTAACAAGCTTTTGTCCAGCTTCGAGTTAGTCGGATCTGGGCTGGCACATTTTATGCCCCAAAATGAGTTTGGGGTGACCAGAAATAGTCCTGTATAGGCATCAGCCAAATAATCAAACTAGGTGTCAGTGAACGTCTCACCGTTGCCTGTGGTATCACGAGCGCCTTGTAGAACAAAGAATCATAAATGAGTTACGACAATGCTTGTCTCATTTTACGGCCACCAACAGGGTTCAAACCGTTTTTTTGATAAAAGTTTAACGTACGTTCAAATTCAGGTAGAGGTGGCGTACATAATTCAATACATGCCCATTCATGCTTATTGCCATACTTTTTCACCTGTTCTATTAACATTGAACCTACACCTGAAGCTCTAAAATCAGGTAGAACGTAAAACTCTTGTATGACACCAATTTTACCACCGGCATATAATGCATATGTTTCTGAAATAGTCGCGACTGCAATTGGCGTCTCGTTATGACGTCCAATAATTGCGGCATAGTGACCACCGTTAATTAATTTTTCACAACGTTCAATAGTGCCTGATAAATCGATATCAAAATGTGCTGCATTAGTTAATTCACATATTTCAGCTGTAAGATCTACAACTAAAGAACCTATTAATTCAGCATCATTTACGGTTGCTACTCTAAAGCTAATTTCCATATACCTACTCGATTATTGCTAACGTTGCGATAAAAAGGCGAGCGCTAGCAAGTCCAACCCGCATTTTTTCGGGGGTGAATTGATGGCGATTTAACCCTGTCATTTAAACTAAGTTGTCGTCTTTTGACAAAAAAAACTTTATTCAAATTAAACCGTCCACCACCTTTTTATTTCAAAGAGTAATATATTGATTATTCTGTAACCTGATCGGTTGCTAACCCGTTCGCAGAACGCTTTTAACCTTCTTTTTTGCGACATGCTTCAAATTTAGAAGGGAGTCCTGTCTTTTGCAGCGAGAGAGTGCTAAGTAAACAAAGCGTTGCATGATAAGTATTTAAGAGTTAAACATATCAACTGAAAATAATTTACTGATCTAAATTAAATAAAGGAATAGATATGCTACTTGATATTGCAATTGGAGATGCCTATGGGGCGGGTTTTGAGTTTGCTGAGCGAGAGAAGATAGATTCCTTCAACAATCTGACTACGTACCAAGAGCATGGATTAGGTATTCCAGCCGGAAATTATACTGATGATACCCAAATGTCATTAGCACTTGCAGAATTAATACTGGAATCAGCTGAGTGGAATCAAGAGAATATAGCTGACAAATTCGTAGAGTGCTTTAAGCGCGATATTAGAATCGGTTACTCAAAAGGTTTTTACAACGTTCTCTCAACGGTAAATTCTGGTGAAGAATTGATATCGAAGGTTAAACCAGTTAGTACAGCTAACGGCGCAGCTATGCGGTCTGTTCCTTTAGGTGTGATTAATGAGCTGGAAGCTTTGAAAAATATGGCTAAAATTCAAGCAAGCATAACTCATAATACAGAGGCTGGTATAAAATCATCCCAAGCTATTGCATTAGCTAGTCATTTTTTTATCTTTAAACTTGGTAAACCAAATGAGTTGTTTCAGTTTGTATGTGAGCAAACAAACTACAAATGGATTAACAACTGGGAAAAAGAAGTTGCATGTTGCGGTATTGAAACTGTAAATGCTGTTTTAACTGTGTTGGGAAAATGTAAAAGCCTTAGCGATATGCTTCTATCTAGCGTTGAGTTCGGCGGAGACGTAGATACGGTTGCGGCTTGTGCTCTGGGTATTGCTAGTTTAAGTGATGATTATCATCATGACCTACCCGAATTTCTTTTCAAGGAGCTGGAGAATAATCAATATGGGCATGATTATTTGGTTGATGTTAGTAGTAAATTAATGAGTTACGTAAAAACTAATCGGTAGCTGGAGATCGCTAACTTTCAGCCCCGCCTATCATGTGAGTCTATAATAGGTGGTTTATCCTTTGGGCGATAAAAGGCTTTCAAACGCCTTCAATTACTTAGTTAAGCAATATCAGCAGCGTTATTACCTTGTAATAACGCTAAACGTTGCAGTGCCCCTTGTTCGGGTAGCTGGCGTTGCATTTTGCCGGTAAGGTAATGTTCTTTAAATACGTCAAACCAAGCGTTCATTAACGCGCCATTTTTGGGCTCATTTATACTGTCGTAAACCAGCGCTGCCACTTCAGCTGTCGCGAGTTGATGGTCTTGAACACTTTTTCGAATTAAATAACGCGATACCAAATCAGGTGCAAAAGACAACACCGGCAAGTGGGCAAGCCAAGGGCTCTTCTTGAACATTTTCCGCGCTTGGCTCCAACTTGCATCCAGTAGAATAAATAGCGGAATTTTACCTAGCGGAACTTCTGGCTGGCTCACCACTCGCTCTGACGCGGCATACTCACCGGGAAAAACAACAAACGCTTGGTATTTAGGATCATTAATGGTGTCGAGCATGGCCTGCTCAGGCTCAGTGCGCGACCATATATAAGCATGACAATCACTCGCTACATCTGCTATTAAGCGCCCGGTATTACTGGGTTTAAGCACTTCATCATCATACATGACCAGCATAAAGGCAGCTTGGCTTTTAATACTCGGTCGATGGGCGCAAATGCAAAGATGGGCATTGATCATGCACAATTTACATCTAACTACATTTGCCCCGCGCGCTAAATAGGGTCTTGTCACCCGTTGCATTCGCGCTTGATATAAGCGTTGCACAGCATGAGTTTCGCTCATAAATACCTTATAAATCTTAATATTACAGTCGGAACGCTAGCGTGCTTGCCAAGCTTCACTGCCATAAAGAGGCACCGTCGACAAAGAGTGTTTATGACTACCATTAGTCTCTTTGGTTGAATAACTGAGATAGAGTAATGTTTGATGCTCAGCATCAAATACCCTACGCACTTTCAAGCTTTTAAACAAAATACTTTTAGAGGCAGAAAAAACCACTTCACCACTCTTACTTTTGTCGATTTTTGCTATTTCAGCAGCGCTAATGGGACCCGTTTGGCGACAAGAAATAGCCATGTCGGAAGGATCGGCAAAATCAAGATTGGCTTTAATATGACTTAGGTGACAAGTCACGCCGGGTAGCTTAGGGTCGGTCATGGCTTCGATGATCACATCTTTAGTCGTAAACAAGCCAAGACTAACTTTGCCTACGTCATCGCTGCATCCGCTAAGTAGCAACAGCGCCGTAGTGAAACCAAATAGCGTGAATCTTTTTTTCATTGGGTAATCGCCTTAAAATGAGTCGCTGCTTTTTTTGTTAGCTGTTTGTTTGCCATTTTTACCATGCTACGTAAATGCGGTTTTAAATGGGGCAATGCCTTTTTATAGTCAAGATCATGACTTTGGCAAAACAGTGCAATAGCATAGCAAGTTTCCGCCTCAGAAAGCATCGCTTGGCGGCCTAATTTTGTGTTATGACAACTGCCACAACCGCCACCGCGAAAAGTAAAGGCACTATTGGCGACCATGATCCCTGCCCCTAGTGCGATACTCAGTAACTCTGCCGCTTGTGGTCGCATTTGTTCGCCGCCAATGGCATCCAACTCAGACGGTTGCAATAACCAATGACTTAACTGGATGGCCATGACAGAAACCAAGGCGTTTGGATTATTCAGGTGCGCGGGATGATAATCAATATATACCGGCTGACTAAGGGCATTTTGCTTTTGATTTAGCACCATTGGCTGCAGTAAGTGAGCAGGGAGCGAAACATCAAATTGATTGGGTGCTTTAATGGTAAAACTCTGCTGCTCTAAACCCATATACTGTTTTATCTGTTGCAAGGTTGCCAGCGCAATGCCTTCTGGCGAGTCTGCCTTACTCGGAAAGTCTTTAATTGTTGGGGTTATCAGTCGCGGACTAAATTGATGTAAAGCCATGACACGGTTAAATTGCGCCATGCCCTGCTCTAGCCATTGTTGCTGCTCAGCGCTAATCAGTTCAGCTGGACGCATTAAATTTTTCAACCAAGTTAACACAGGTACTCCTTGCACTGCATTTGCTTAAACTATTTGCTAATTAAACTAGCAACCGTAACAATACCACTTTTTATTACTAAGATCGTGTTTACCCAAGCAGCAAACGCTGAACATGCCGTCGCTTGGGTATAATGGCGCTTTGAATACGAAGGATTATTTTATGTCTCCGCGCTCAGCCGCTAGTCAAATTCAACAAATGTTGGATATGCAGCATCAAATGAATACTAAGGTTCACCCACAATGGTTCAATCAAGGTTTTGCTTGGCATCGTGCTATCTGGGTGGAATGCGCTGAAATGCTAGACCATTTTGGCTGGAAATGGTGGAAAAAACAAAACCCTGATACCGAGCAGGTTATGCTTGAGCTGGTTGATATTTTACACTTTGGTTTAAGTATTCGCATTGATGGCCAAACGTCATTTGACGTTATTTCTGAAACCTTAGCAAGCGAGCTTGAACAACCAAGCTTAGGCGATGACTTTCCCGCTACGTTAGAGCGCTTAGCAAGTGCGGCCGTAACAAATAAATCGTTTGATGCAAGGGCCTTCGCTGGTTGCATGCAACAAATAGGCTTAAGTTTTGATCAGATGTATCGCATGTATGTGGGTAAAAATACCTTAAACATGTTTCGCCAAAATAAAGGCTATCAAAGCGGTGAATACATTAAAGTATGGGATAACAGAGAAGACAATGAGCACTTAATGGACATATTGCACCGCTTAGACAGTCAGTCGGTGCAATTTGCTAAAGAAGTCTATCAAGAGTTAGAGCGAGTTTATCCCGCTTAGAGCGTCACTATTTTACCTCAAAATTGACACAGGTATGGCCGTCAATCCAGTATTGACGCTCATACCCACTAGCGGTTTTAACCGATTTTGAACCTAAGGCCCCTTCAACTAACAGGCTTTGCTGCTCCGTCAGCTTATCCAACATCAGCTCGGCGGTTTTACCACGTAAATTGACTTCTAGAGTCGTCTGTTCAAGCTGCAACACCAACTTAAGGTAATCGGCATCACTCACACTCTTTAGCCGCTCAATTTGGCTCACTACTCCGCTGCAATATACTTGATTCCAAAACAATTTGTTTTTATCTGCCCACTGTAACTGAGCCACCTCGATGTATTTACCCAAGCGACCTTGAACAAATAAAGCATCGCCAGCTTGTACTTGTTTAGCTATTTGCTCTGCTAGCGAATCCAAAACTCGAACGGTAACAAAAGTATCATGGCTTTTAAGCTCGCCTTGAGCGGTTTTCCAGGACTTTTTAACCACAAGATCCAGCATCAGCACAGCCTTGCCATCGGCAAAATAACGCACCGTGTTCTGCTTAGAAACAACATTGCCTAACAAGTTAACTTGGCAACCTAACACTTGATTATTCATGAATACACCTTAAGTTCTAACTCGTTAAAGGATACCCATGCAGGTTTTTTATTCAACGATTATCAACAGTTGGATAAAAATCTCTGAGTAGCACGTTAAGCATAAATGTCACAAAGTGATCAATTAATCCCTTAAAGGAAGGCATTTTTGCTTCCTTCTCCTAATATAACTAGAGACAAAGGTAGCAGATTATCAATTTAGCCATTTTAAAACCCTAAGAGATGACATATATAGAGTAAACATCCATGAAAAAACCGACTGATACGGGAAAATCAATGAGAAAAACAGAAATAGTCACCACCGACGACATTTTATTAGTGTTATGTAAATCAGTCACCGGCGTACTGGCCAGTGCGACCGCTAGCGACATCAATTATTCTGCAATGGTACAAAAAATTAATAAAACATGTTTAAAACCAGACATTGGTTGTTTCGTGTTGTTTGATGGCGGCTTCTCGGGTTTAGTTTTGATCAATTTCTCAGCGGCAGCGGCGTTAGAAATTTATCACAATTACATGGTCAACATGGGCATTCCAAAAGAAGAGCTCGCCACCATGCACACCTCCGATGATGTTGGCAATGTAATGGGTGAATTAATGAACCAAATTGTGGGCGATTTTACCGGCGCTATCGGTAAAGAGCTGCATACTTCAATTACCCAAAACCAACCGAAAATGTTAACGATTAATAAACAAGTGGTGGTGTCGATCGACACAAACTTGGATCGCCCACAGGCAAGGCGGGTAACTTTTACTACCGAAAAGCACAATATTTTCTACCTTGAATTGGCAATGGATAAAACTGAATTTATCAAGCTACACGATTTTGATCCTAAAGCTGACGTTGATCCTGACCAAATCATCAGTGATACGCAGAACAATCAAAAAACATCCGATAAACCTGCGCCAGCACCGACTGTTGATATAGACCAAGATCTACTCGACGAACTTGGCATTTAGTTTCATTTTTACAGTGTTGGTTAAGGTTTGGTTAAACTTTGTTTACCCATAATTTAACCAATACTGGGTCACTGATTTTGTAACAAAGTATCCTTATCATTACTTCATGGTCTAGCCTTTTACGTGTCCTTTGATTTTATGGAGTTTGAAATGAAAAAAGTTCTATTGATATTGTGCCTACTGATATCTGGGCCCACTTTAGCTGACGAAGTGCAAGTGACAATTGATGATTTTAAGCAAGCCCCTCAAGTTAAACCCTTTTTCAAGAACTCTTATGGTTATGCTGTATTCCCAACCGTAGGTAAAGGAGGGTTAGGTATTGGCGGCTCATATGGCGAAGGTGTGGTATTTAAAGGAAATCAAAGGATGGGTGATACTTCGTTAGTGCAACTATCCTTTGGCTTTCAAGCCGGTGGGCAAGCATTTAGCGAGATTGTATTTTTCCAAGATAAACGCGCTTATGACAAGTTTACCAGTGGGAATTTCGAGTTAGCAGCGCAAGTTTCAGCCGTTGTTATCACGTTAGGCGCGCAAGCGAAAGCTAGCACCTCTGGGACATCTGCTGGTACCGATCATAAGCATCAGCATGGTACTTACGTTGAAGGCATGGCCATATTCACTTATGCAAAAGGAGGCCTAATGTACGAAGCGGCCATTGGAGGACAAAAATTTAATTTCACTCCTTACTAAACGGTATTGTTAGACAACAATATTGGTGAAACTAAACCCCACTTTTTGCACCGTTGTTATTCATTACAGTTTTGTTAAAGTTCTAGTGACGAAAAAGCGAGCTTTACTTTCCATTTTAGCTCGCTTTATTTCTCGTCTACTTTTTTCTAACTCTTTCATATAAATGAAAAATACTTTCTCTATATTGGCTAAATTGAATGCAGCATTTTTTTTTACGAGATCAATTTTAAAAAAGCTTGCACATTTACCGATATATGGTATTTTTTCGCCGCTTTTTTATATCCGTCAAACAACACAAATGACGATTTAATTAAGTGTGAGATAGGAAGATCGCTAAGCTTGAAAACATTCAAGTTGGTGATAAAATGAGCAGCCCTTGCCGTATGGCCTTAATCTATACGGACAAGATAATCGGTATGGGGTAACCAGCCCCCGTAATAGTAGGGATAGTGTAAAGACATTTTGTCTTTCATTAACAGTTTTAGGAGCCCGAAATGATTATGATCTCTCAACAGACCAACCTACATCCGGTCACCAGTCAATTTTGCCTGGTGCCAGAGCCTTGATCGCCCCTTACTCAATTTAAATTTCTCCTTATGCGCTTTCGCATGGGTTTATTTTATTTATTCGTTAATTCGAAGCATTTATTGTCGCTTGAATTAATACAAAAAATTTATTGTTGGGATAACCAGTATGAATAACGTTGTTAACCTAGGGGTTGAGGAGCTAATCCACGACCAAATGATTCCTGAATTCAAAACAGTGTACGACTTAACACCTGATAATGTGTTGTTAAGCCAAGAGCACTATGAATCAGAAGTGCGCTCTTACCCAAGACGTTTTCCAATTGCGATCCAACATGCAAAGGGTGTATTGGTTCAAGATACCAAGGGACAAACTTTTCTTGATTGTTTAGCCGGTGCTGGCGCGTTGCCACTGGGTTACAACCACCCAGAAATCAACCAAGAAATCATTAACAAGCTCAACTCAGGTGTACCTTACCAAACACTTGATATTACTACGCCTACTAAAGATGCCTTCATCAAAGAAGTGATGGACTTTTTACCGGCTAAGTTTGCTAATGAATCATGTATTCAATTTTGCGGCCCATCAGGCGCAGATGCAGTAGAGGCAGCAATTAAGCTGGCTAAGCTGTACACTGGAAAAAATAATATTTTTTCTTTCCATGGTGCTTACCATGGTATGACCAATGGCTCACTGGCTTTAACAGGTAACTTAAATGCAAAAGAGCGCCGTACTGGTTTAATGTCAGATGTGCATTTCTTCCCCTTCCCTTATTCTTTACGCTGTAAGTTTGGTTTGGGTGGCGAAGCTGGTGACAAAGCATCGATTCGTTACATTGAGTCAGTATTGCACGACCAAGAAAGTGGCATTGTAAAACCGGCAGCGATCATCGTTGAGCCGATTCAAGGTGAAGGTGGTGCCATCCCTGCTTCTGCTTACTGGTTACAACAGCTACGTCGCATTACCGAAGAGCAAGGTATCCTACTTATTTTTGATGAAATTCAATGTGGTGTTGGTCGTTCAGGTCGTAACTTCGCATTCGAATACGCAGGCGTTGAACCAGACATCTTAATTATGTCGAAAGCCATTGGCGGCGGTTTGCCCCTTTCTTGCTTAGTATTTAAGAAAAAATTTGATAGCTGGAATGCGGGTGAACATACCGGTACTTTCCGTGGTAATCAGTTAGCAATGGCAACGGGCGCGAAGGCATTACAAATTATTAAGCGTGACAAATTAGTTGAAAACGCGCTAAACATGGGCGCTCGTTTAACCGAAAAATTGCTTGATCTACAAAGTAAGCAAGCCTGTATTGCTGAAGTACGCGGCAAAGGCTTAATGATTGGCATTGAAATTGTAGAGCCTGGCGCTACCAACGCAATGGGTGAGCCACTAGCCGACCCACAAATGGCGGCACGTATTCAGCGCGCGGCACTAGAGCGTGGCTTGATTATTGAAAAAGGCGGACGTCACGGTGCGGTACTACGTTTCTTGCCACCATTGATCATCAATGAAGAGCAAATTGATTATGCTGCGTGGGCTTTTGCCGAAGCAGTCAACGCGTCTGTGGAGTGCGCAAGTGAATAATTGGCAACAACATTTTATTCAAGTTGGTGAAAACGGTAGCGATAACTACCGTAATGCAATGTCTAACAGCGTTAACGAAATTGTTAAGGTGTTTGAGTCTGCAGATAAGCCTTACTCAGCCATGGATGCAACGACATTACAACGTGCTATTTATGATTTGCGTCTTGACCAAGGTAGCGTGTCACCATTGAGCCAAGTGATCAGCGAAACCGCTGAACTGGTCGCGCGCAACGCCATTATTGTGCAACATCCAGATTGCATTGCGCATTTGCACACACCGCCACTGATTGCTGGGATCACTGCGGAGAACTTCATTGCCGCGCAGAACCAATCGATGGACTCGTGGGATCAATCGGCCTCAGCCACTTATGTTGAACAATACATAACTGATTGGCTATGCAAGCAATTTGGTTTTGATGAGCACAGTGATGGCGTATTCACCAGCGGTGGGACGCAAAGTAATATCATGGCGCTATTAATGGCGCGTGACTGGGTTGCTGATGTGATGTCCGGTCATAATATTCAAAAAGAAGGCTTGCCTGAATACGCACCGAAACTGCGTATTCTTTGCTCAACCAAGAGCCACTTTACCGTTAAAAAAGCCGCTTCAATTATGGGCTTAGGTGAAAAAGCTGTCGTGTGTGTACCAACGCATCCAGACGGCACACTTATTTTAACTGCACTTGAAGAGACGTTAACTCAATTAAAACAAGCGGAATTAATTCCGTTTGTCGTGGTCGGTACCGCTGGCACAACTGATCATGGCGCCATTGATGATCTAACGGCCATTAGTAACATTGCCGAGCAGCACAAAATTTGGTTCCATGTTGACGCAGCCTATGGCGGCGCGGTGATCCTAAGTCAATCTAAACAGCGCTTAGCAGGCATCGAACTAGCTGACTCGGTAACGGTCGATTTCCATAAATTATGGTTCCAACCGGTTAGCTGTAGTGCGGTGATGCTAAAAAATAAGACGAATTTTAAGTACTTATTACATCATGCTGACTACTTAAACCGTGAAAGCGATGATTTGCCAAATTTAGTGGATAAAACCATCTCAACAACACGTCGCTTTGATGCGTTAAAAGTACTCATGACATTACGTGCTGTGGGCTCTGAAACACTGGGGCAAATGGTTGATCACTTGTTAGCACAAACCCAGCAAGTCGCAACCATGGTGACGCAGCACAATGAATTTGAGTTATTAGCTCAACCTCCATTATCAACTGTTTTGTTTAGATACATTGGTGAAAATACGGGTGCAAATGTTGACGAGTTTAATCGTCAGTTACGAGTGCAACTGTTGAAAGCAGGTATTGCGGTTTTAGGGGAAACAACCGTAGATGGCCAAGCAGCATTAAAGCTGACTATCTTGAACCCTTGTTTAACACTGAACAATTTTAACGAGCTGTTCGAAAAGATCGTGAAATTTGCGAAAGCGCTTAAATAATTTTTAGGAAAAAGTATGTCTATTTTACAAATAGGAGCCGGCGGAGTCGGATGGGTAATTGCGCACAAATGCGCTCAAAATAATGATGTTTTTGGCGATATTACTATCGCCTCACGAAATATTGAGAAGTGTGAAAAGATCATTGCATCAATCGCGTTACGTGATAATCAAAAAGACAAAAATGCCGCTATCCGTGCGGCAAAAGTCGATGCTGACGATTTAGATGCGCTGATAGAGTTAATTGAAGACGTTAAACCTAAACTCGTGATTAATGCTGGTCCTCCATGGGTTAATGTCACCATTATGGAAGCTTGTTACCGCACAAAAACATCGTACTTAGATACCTCTGTTGCGGCCGACTTATGTAGCCCTGGCCAACAAGTGCCAGAGGCATATGATGTGCAATGGGCATACCGTGAACGCTTTAAAGCTGCGGGAATTACCGGCATTTTAGGTGCGGGTTTTGACCCTGGTGTTGTCAGTGTATTTGCCGCTTATGGCCACAAACACTTATTCGATGAAATTGACTCCATCGACGTGATGGATGTAAACGCTGGCGATCATGGACGTAAGTTTGCGACTAACTTCGATCCAGAAACCAACATGCTTGAAATTCAAGGGGATTCTTTCTACTTTGAAAATGGTGAGTGGCACCAAGTACCTTGTCATAGTCGCGTGTTAGAGTTTGACTTCCCAGTAGTAGGTAAGCAAAAAGTGTATTCCATGGCTCACGATGAAGTGCGCTCTATGGCAGAATTTATTCCGGCAAAACGCATTGAATTTTGGATGGGATTTTCTGACAAATACCTAAACTATTTTAATGTAATGCGTGATATTGGCCTATTAAGCCCTGATCCGATTAACGTTGATGGTGTCGAATTGCAGCCATTGCGTGTATTGAAAGCGCTATTGCCTGATCCAACTTCTTTAGCACCCGGTTACACTGGAAAAACCTGTATCGGCACTTGGTTACAAGGTAAAAAAGACGGTCAACCACGTAGTGTATTTATCTATAATATCTGTGACCATGAAGAAGCCTATAACGAAGTTGAACACCAAGCTATTTCATATACCACAGGTGTTCCAGCCATAACAGCAGCGCTACTTTACTTCCAGAATAAATGGGCAGAGTCTGGTCTGTATAATGTAGAGCAACTAAACCCAGATGACTTTTTAGAGTTAATGCCGAAAATCGGCTTAAGCTGGGATGTGCAAGAGCTCACACCTAACGCTTAATCGAAAAGCTCCCAACTGGGGGCTTTTTTTTCGCAGATTTTAAGAGAAATAATATGACTGAATTAGCAACTCCCTACTTCATGATCCATGAAGACAAGTTAATCGACAACCTTGAAAAATGTAAAAAACTAAAAGAGCTAAGCGGCGTTAAACTGGTATTAGCATTAAAATGTTTTTCAACCTGGGGGGTGTTCAACATTATTGAACCTTATCTAGACGGTACCACCAGTAGTGGCCCTTATGAAGTGATGCTAGGCCATGAAACCTTCGGTAAAGAAACCCATGCCTACAGTGTCGGCTACAGTGAGCAAGATGTGCTTGATGTTGCCAACAAAAGCGACAAAATCATTTTTAACTCACAATCACAACTTAACCGTTTTGCGCATCTTGTGCCGGATTCATGTAAAGTGGGATTGCGACTAAATCCACAGCGCAGCGCAGCGGGACAAGACTTAGCCGATCCTGCTCGTCCGTTTTGCCGTTTAGGAGTGAGAAAGTCGATTCTAGAAGCTAACATCGCGGAGAAAATTTCAGGTGTGATGTTTCACATGAACTGTGAAAACAAGTCGGTATCTTCATTTAGCGCCCTACTTGACCATATCACTGAAAACTTTTCTGATTTATTGGCCAAACTTGAATGGGTTAGTTTAGGCGGTGGCGTGTTCTTTACCTACCCCGGTTATGATCTTGAAGCACTCGCCGCAAAGCTAAAAGAATTTAGTGAACTACACGGCGTGCAACTTTATCTTGAGCCAGGTGAAGCCGTCGTCACGAAAACCACTGACTTAGTCGTGACCGTAGTGGATATAGTAGAAAACAAAAAGCTAACTGCCATTGTGGACAGTGCGACTGAAGCGCATCGCTTAGACACCTTAATCTATAATGAGCCAGCAAGTGTCGCAGAGGCTACTGAAGACGGTGAGCACGCTTATGTGATCGGCTCTTGCTCTTGCCTTGCCGGCGATCAATTTTGTGAAGCAAAGTTTGCGGAGCCACTTGAAATAGGCCAACGCCTAACCATCGCAGATAGCGGCGGTTATACCATGGTAAAATTAAACTGGTTTAACGGCATTAAAATGCCAGCGATTTACTGCCAACGCAGCAATGGTGAAGTTGAGCTACTTAACCAATTTGGCTATGAAGACTTCAAACGTATGCTGTCGGTGAATTCCGTTTCGGCTCAATAAAAACGATAGCAATAGGCGGTGACTGATGAAGTTCGCCGCCTATTATGAAAGCACCTAACCTTAGCTAGGTGAGCACTGGATTAAGCGGCGGTTTTTGCCATATTTTCAGTTACTTCACGGCGTTGTTTTTGCGCAGCCAATAAACTCACACTCGCGGCCATTAGCGCTTCATCATATGAAACAAGATAAGGCTCTACACTATTATTGGTTTCTTGTTCATCTGATTCATGGCTCTGCGCCATAAAAGACTCGGCTAATTGTGCTTGAGATTGTGCTGCGTAGACGCCCATTGTCTCGGCTCTGGCATCATCGTGAGTAGACAAATAATACGCTGAAGATGCCGATAGCCCTGCTCCGTTACCCGTTGCTAAATTAATTGCATCCGATGCAGCGTTATATTTATATTGAGTTTTTTTCAGCGCAATATAATCGTCTTTAAAATCGCTTGGTTTTGACCCTTCAGGTAATGGCGCAACAGGATGCACGGGTTTACCTTGCTGCTCTTGTAACATCAGCTGCTTTGCCGCATCTGAAATATTAACGGTATCGGAATATGGGCTCACCGAGGTTTGAGCAGGCTCAGCAACTGAGGCAGAATGAGATAATGCGTTTTTCATTATCATAGGTTGCATATTCGTGTGGGTAGTCGTGTTTGAAATATACATAAGTGGCCTCCTCATCGTTTCATGTATATTATCCTCCTAACACTGAACAGAGCCTGAACTGAGCAAGCCATTTTTATCACTTAGTGATAGTTAAATTTTTTGAGAACATAAAGTATGCATTATTAATGTAGCAAACTAGAGTGACGATGAAACCTTAATTGCTCACGCCATTTTGCATGCTCATCACCGGCGAGGTAAAAACCGTTTTCTATCATCACGGGTGAAACTAAACCAATAAAATCAACGGTTTTCATTTTGATCATTTCTTGGTGATTACCACCATTAAAATATATCCAAGGTTGTAATTCAAAGTCTGCGGCCATATATACCGGTAAATGAAACAGCGGCCCTAACGGAGGGACAGCCCCCGACTCACACTGACTAAAATAGGGCATAAATTCTTCTTCACAGGCGATTAATATTCGCTCAGCATTTAGCTCCGGTGCTAGTTCTTCTACATCCAGCTTATAGGGGGCTGGCACGACAACCATCGCGAGTTGTGCATCCAAATTGACGATCACGGCTTTAGCTAGTTCATAGCCTGAAATGTGTGCTGATTGCGCGCGGTGTTGGGAGGTGTAGGCGGGATCAAATTCACCAATATAATAGCTAATTTGATTTAACTCGAATAAGGCTTGCAGTTTTGCTTGGATCATAGCCGCTTCCTTTCTACTTCATTATGTAAAGTATAGAAGGAAACGGCTTAACAGCATATTTCTCTAAGTAGCAGCGGATTGTTATTGCATAATGATATTAGAGCTAACCACTTGGCTACTGATACCCTGCCCTAACGCTATGCCTAATTTCTTAGTAAATGCATCTATCGGTGACGGCTGCACTGTGTAGTTAATAATATCTTCAGCTTTAATCACATTACGAGCAACTTGCCCTGGGCTGCCTAGACCATCAATAAGGCCAAGCTCAAGTGCTTGTTCACCATTCCAAATTAAGCCACTGTACAAACCATCCGCTTCAGTGGCTTTTAAACGATCGCCTCGCCCATCTTCAACTACTTTAATAAATTGCTGATGAGTCTTGTTTAACACCTCTTGCCAGAACACTTTTTCCTCTTGCTTCAACGGTGAAAATGGGTCTAAGAAAGCCTTGTGCTCCCCCGCCGTAAAGTGGCGGCGCTCCACACCCAGTTTTTCCATGGTGTCGGTAAAACCAAAGCTTGAAGCGGTAACCCCAATCGAGCCCACTAAACTGGCCTTATCAGCATAAATTTCATCTGCGGCAGCAGCAATATAGTAACCACCTGACGCGCCAAGCTCGGAAATAACCGCGTAAAGTTTCTTGTTTGGGTAAATGCCGCGTAAACGCTTTATTTCATCATACACATAACCCGCTTGCACCGGACTGCCACCGGGACTGTTGATATGTAACATAACTGCTTTGCTGTGCTCATTCTCAAATGCAGCGCGCAGTCCGGTCACAATAATGTTGGCGTTAGCGTCTTGATCAGCCGCTATCACGCCCGTCACTTTAACCAGTGCCGTGTGCTCTTTGTCAACAGATGCACCTTGTTTTAAACCACCTATATTTAAAAACATAAACAAGGCGACAAACAAATATATAAAAGTCAGTAATTTGAAAACAATGCCCCAGCGCCGCGATTTTTTCTGCTCGCTAAAGCTTTCTTTCATGTATTGCTTGATCCATTGCTGCTCTGGCTCTTGGCTCACAAGTTAACTCCTTGATTGGATGTCAATATTAGTTAGTTGCTAAGAATATACAGAGCAAACAAACAATGATCCACAAGCGAGATGATGATCATGACGATAACAGTGCTAAAGACAATAGCGCGATAGGTAATGTATTTATCCACCATTGTTGAATTATGTATGAATATACAGTATTTTTAATAATCAAATATTTATATCAAAGAGGCATAGAATGATTAAAGGAAGTTGCTGCTGCGGAGCTGTAGAATTCGAAATGAGCGAAAAACCGAGCATGATGGGCATCTGCCATTGCAGCCGCTGTCGCAAAGTAGGCGCGAGTGCTCTAGCTTTCGTTAAATCAGATACATTTACGATCACAGCGGGTAAAAGTAAAATTACAACGTTTAAAGCTGAGCCCCCATACCAATATGATCGTTGTTTTTGTTCTGTTTGCGGCACCTCACTTGGCGAGATACTGTCAAAAATGGAGTCTTTCCCAATTAATGCCAACTGTATCGACAGTGAACTTGATCTAGAAGTTAAGTTTCATGAGTTTGTTTCGGAGAAACCAAATTGGCTAGCCATTGGTGATAAGGCAAAACAATTTATCGAGCACCCACATGAATAATGAGTAAAATACTCAACTTAGGAGGCAATATGTCTACAAACATAATTAAATCTTCAGTGGCTACCGTTCAAGTTGGCGTAGCAAAAGCCGATGGCAAACTGCTGTTAACAGAATCAGTCGTTATTTTTGAACCTTACAATCAGCAATTTGGACTTGGCCCCTACCAATTTAAGCGCAATGAAATCACCTCAGTGACCAAGTGTTTAGGTAAAGGCGGTGGCATATTACCTATCACAACAGACGCGATACGCATTACCTTGTCAAGTGGACAAGTTTACGAATTGATTATTTCGGATCCCGAGCAATGGATCAGTGAACTAAGTGAGGCCGTCTAATAAAGTATCAAACAAAAATGGCCAAAAAAAGCCGCTGTCATAGCGGCTTAGGCAAGAGTGTAAAACGAAAACTTAGCCCTGCTTAAGGCTGATCAGCGCTTGTTTTTCACTATCAGATAAAAATGCCATTGCTAAGCCATTCTTTTGCAACGTAAATATTTCACTTTGGCTTAAGCCTATCTCGCTAGCGGCAATCTGATACTCGTGAGCGATATCAATGTTACTGACACCTGGATCATCGGTGTTAAGGCTCACGGGCACACCAGCGTTAAGGAAAGTTTTAATCGGATGCGTTTTATAATCTGCCACCGTTGAGGTGTGAATATTGCTGGTTGGACAAGACTCAATACCGATACTATTGGCCGCCATAAACGCGAGTAATTTTTCATCATGTATTGCTTTAACGCCATGGCCAATTCGCGTCGCGCCAAGCTCGTTAATGGCCTGCCAAATACTTTCGCTGCCAGCTGCTTCACCCGCGTGTACAGTGATGGCTAAATCACTTGCACGCACTTTAGCAAAGTGTTCATTAAATAATTCACCTGGGAAGCCAAGCTCATCACCGGCTAAATCCATCGCTACTAAATGCTGTTTACACGCCAATAAAGCGTTTAATTCGTCTAAACACGCTTGTTGACCAAAGGTACGCGACATAATACCTATTAAATTCACTTTGATAGCGTGATCTTTTAAACCTGCTTGAACACCATCAACCACAGCTTCAACCACACCTTGTAGTGGTAACTTATGAGCCATTGCCATGTAATATGGGCTAAAACGTAATTCGGTATAATCCAGCCCTGAAATAGCCGCATCGGCAACGTTTTCATAAGCAATACGTTTCACTGCGTCTAAATCGGCAAGCACTCCCACCATCCAATCCAGTTTAGCTAAAAAAGCCACTAGGCTACTTTCTTTTCCTTGAATTTGAACATAAGGAGCGAGCGTTGCTAGTGAGTCAGCAGGTAACTTAATATTGTGTTGTTGTGCCAGCTCCCAAATGGTGTTAACACGCACATTACCGTCTAAGTGACGGTGTAAATCAACGAGTGGGTATTGCTTATTAATCATTTTTTGCAGTCCAGATTAGGGTTATCGTGGATTATAAAAAAGTCAGGCCTAAGCCTGACTTTCATTAATTAATGGCAAGCATTAATTAGAAGTTGTAACGCATAGAGTAGATCACGGCGTTTAGGTTGTCAGTACTGCCTAGCTTTTTATCAGCGTAACGGTATTGAATACCTGCAGTGATGTTGTCTGTTGCATTCCACCAGAAGCCAAGTGCACCGTTCATTGATGTGCCCTTTTCTTCACCAGAAGAAGCAATGTATGCATCTTTACGGCTAAATTCCATCTCGTGCCAGTTAGATACCCAGAAGTTTTGATCAAATGCAGTAAAGTTGTAAACCGCAGTCCAACCGGCCATGCCACCGTTGAAGCCAGAGAAACCAGAGGTCCAAGATGGGTTAGTAATGGTGTAGTGGCTACCAATGAATGGCGCTACAAACCAGCCTTCACCTTCAAAACGGTATTGACCACCTAGCACTGTGTTACTCGAAGAGAAGCCACTTGAGTCTGTCGCATAGTGCTGAGCATAAGCGCGAAAGCCTGATTCGCCAAGCTTGTAAGCTGCAGTACCTTTGTAAGCAGTACGTAGGTCACTTGAATCTTCTTGTACGTTTTCAACATCGAAGAAACCGTATAGTTCACCCCAAGAGAAGCCTGCGCCACCCTCTAGCTCAAGGTAAACGAAGTCTTTGTGGTGTGCCGCACGCTCTTCACTGCCGTTAGACCAATCAAGTGCGTTAACGCTTACGTTACCAAAACCGTATAAGTATTCTGCGCTAGCAGGTGCACTTAGGCCCAAAGTGATAGCTGCTGCAATGGCAATTTTTTTCATTTTAATATCCCTGTCTTTTTGCTCACGGTAATTAGATTGCAATGTTTAGGTGTTAACCATTGCGTTAATCTGGTGGCCGATTTTAAAGACAGTCAATCAAATAAAGCAGCGCAAAATCACACTTTTAATGCTTTTTCCTATCAGTTTTTACAGTATTAACCACACGTGTTTATTAATGAATAAAATATAAAACACCAATTTATTGTTATATTTTATTTTAATTGTTTGTTTAATAAACAGTTAACAGTGAATCCCCTGATTTAGACCTGTCCACCTTGTACTGCAGTAATGGCTCTGCTGAGCAAATCAGATAAATTCAGCACTTGCTTAGTAAATCCCAGCCGCATTGCCGGCGTATCACCACTTTTCAACAAGTGGCAAAAATTATAAATATTACGTTGGATCTCGATCATTGCATCCAGAGACTTTGCACTTTTTAAGCTAGCTGCTTGATGATCTTGGATCCATTGATGTACTTTCTTTGGCCCGTTAGCATCGAATAATGAAAATGGCACCGGATATTTATTGCGATAAGTAATCGGGCAATAGGCACCATAATGGGTTCCGTACCAACGGTCACTCCACCACCCAATATTATTGCCATTACTTGGCAATTCTTTACCGCCAGTAAAGTGACGATAGACGAAAAAAACTTCCGCTTGCTCGGCTTTAATTTCCTCACTACTGGCCATTAATGCTGCGCCGCGTATGGCACTTTCATGCTCGATGTAGTGATGGAAGTGCTTGGCCGGCTGACAATACAAGCGCAATAACTGAAAATGAGCATACGATAAAGTACTGGGTTTAACGTAATGAGCACCACGCAAAGGCGAATTAATTCCGTAGTGCAGGGACTCAAAATGTGGCCTTCTCATGGTGCTTTGATAGCGAGTCGTTAAGGCGGCTAAAATGGAAGGCACTTTAGGCTCAGGTAAAATACTACTGGCCTTGCCTTCGTAGACGGTATTGGCAGGTGTGGTCAATAACAGGTTATGGTTGTATAACAAACAATAACCTGATTGTGCTTCTGTCGTCGCTAAACACCACAATGTTTTGTCACCAGCGTAGCGCAATAAATCACTTTCTGTATGCAAGGCAAGAAAGTTACTTCGCAATAAAATTTGCTCATTCAGCCTTGCATAAGATCGTAAAATGTCAGCTAGTTTAGCCAGTAACTGGTAGTAAATTTTAGGCGCACAGGCTAACTGTTCGATGATTTCAGAGGTCGATTTATTGTCAGCAATCAGGTGTAGCAACCGCTCTAACTTATCTACTTGCTTAATTGATTTAAGGCTGTAAACATTTTGGCAATTTCCACACTTGAGACGCTGCTGACCGGCACTGGTGTGGCCATATCGTTTCGCACTGTTTTCTGCTGGCTTGTTTGTACAGTACGCAATAAAAAAAACATTCTCACAGTGGGTACAACCGGTTAAGGGTTGGCCAAAATGAATATTAATTTTCTCTTCTAGCAACAGTGCAACACTGACATCATCGACCAGTGGAGGGTAACTACCACACGCACGACAGTGAATGGCAGGATAGCCTAAATGATTACTTTCCATTTGATATTCAGAGCTATTTTCAACGCCTAAGTTATGACACGGATAACTTTTACAACAATTAAAAGTGGTACGAAACACCATTCACCCCTCAACAAAATAGCGAACGAAGTGTCGCTCTTTAATGCTAAAAACCTAGTCCTAATTTTCACGAATAACAACTCAAAGGGTTAATATTGAGATTTAAATAATATATTTGGATGTTTAGTGTGATTTAGATCTCGTTTGATAGTTAGCATGACGCCTAGACTGATTACATCAATTAAACACAACAGAACAGGTAAGGCATGAACGAAATAGTGATAGCAATATTGGCAGGGTTTGTCGTAGGTGTTGTTTTTAGCGCCTTGAAGCTACCTATTCCAGCGCCGCCTGTTTTGAGTGGTGTAATGGGTATCGTCGGTGTTTATCTCGGCGGCAAAGCTTACGCAATGATCATAGAACGTTTTTTTTCATAAGTTATTAGTAAAGGAATTTTTACCATGGCAACTCCACACATTAACGCAAACCCAGGTGATTTCGCAGAAACTATTTTAATGCCTGGCGATCCGCTTCGTGCCAAGTTCATTGCTGAAACTTATCTAGAGAACGTAACGCAAGTAACTGACGTGCGTAATATGCTGGGCTTTACCGGTGAATACAAAGGTAAGCGCATTTCAGTGATGGGTCACGGCATGGGCATTCCATCTTGCTCTATCTATACCCACGAGTTAATTAGCGAATATGGTGTTAAAAACATCATTCGTATCGGCAGCTGCGGCGCGATCAGTGAAGAAGTGAAGTTAATGGACGTAATTGTTGCCATGGGCGCAAGCACAGATTCAAAAATCAACCGTATGCGCTTTAAAGATCACGACTTTGCCGCTATTGCTGACTACAACATGCTAGAAAAAGCAGTTAACAATGCCCGCGCTCAAGACGTTAAAGTGCGTGTTGGCAATGTTTTCTCAGCCGACTTATTCTACACACCACAGCCAGAAATGTTTGATGTTATGGAAAAATACGGCATTCTTGGAGTAGAAATGGAAGCCGCAGCCCTTTACGGTGTCGCCGCTGAATTAGGTGCCAACGCACTGTGTATTTTAACCGTGTCAGATCATATTCGTCGTCATGAATCATTATCAGCTGAGCTAAGACAAACGTCGTTTAACGATATGATGCAAGTCGCGCTTGCTACAGCTATCGAGCTTTAATAGGAAGTAATATGTCAAATCAATTAGAACAATTAAGCCGTTTCACTTCGGTGGTAGCAGACACAGGCGACATTAATGCCATCGTACAATTTAAGCCAGAAGACGCGACCACAAACCCATCTTTAATTTTAGGCGCTTCCAAGTTACCGGAATATGAGGCCGTTTTCAGCCAAGCGATTGACTTTGCAATCGCACAAGGCGGCTCAGAAACCGATCAAGTCAATGCCGCTAGCGACTTTTTAGCCGTTAGCATTGGCGCTGAAATTGTGAAACAAGTGCCAGGCTTAATTTCAACAGAAGTTGATGCGCGTTTGTCTTATGACACCCAAGGCAGCATTGCTAAAGCAAAACAACTGATTGCCCTTTATGAAAGTAAAGGCATTGATAAAAGCCGCGTGTTAATTAAATTGGCATCTACTTGGCAAGGTATTAAAGCGGCTGAGCAACTAGAGCTAGAGGGTATTCGTTGTAACCTGACCTTGCTTTTTTCATTTGCTCAAGCCCAAGCTTGCGCCCAAGCTAATGTCTATTTAGTGTCTCCTTTTGTTGGCCGTATTTACGATTGGTATAAAAAGCAGAACGGTGTTGAATACACCGCTGACAATGATCCAGGCGTAGCGTCTGTTACTAAAATTTACCAATTCTACAAGCAATATGGCTACAGCACGGTAGTGATGGGAGCCAGTTTTAGAAATGTGGGACAAATCATTGCGCTAGCCGGCTGTGATAAGTTGACTATTGGCCCAGGTTTACTGGCGCAATTAGAGCAAAGCAATGAAACCGTCAGCGAAAAGCTATCTGCAGATGTGCCAGTAGAGCCAAAACCAACGCCGTTAACAGAAGCCGATTTTTATTGGCAGCACAACCAAGATCCAATGGCCGTTGAGAAACTGGCAGAAGGCATTCGTTTATTTGCCGCTGACCAAGAAAAATTGGAAGTAGTTATCCGCGAGCGTCTTCAAGCTCGTCACTAACTACCCTAGCCGCACTTACTGAGGTAATAAAAATGAAAAGAGCCATAATATTAGTTGCTGATTCTTTTGGCATTGGCGCTGCAGATGATGCAGTAAAGTTTGGTGACCAAGGGAGCGATACCTTTGGCCATATTGCTCAGCAATGTGCGGCAGGCCATTGCGATAACGAACACCGCAGTGGTTCAATACAACTGCCAAACTTAGAGCGCCTAGGTCTAGGTTTAGCCGCATTAGGCTCAACCGGCCAACTTCCCGCTGGTTGCTCAAGCAGCCCTGAGATTATTGGTGCATACGGTTATGCCGCAGAGCTTTCCACCGGTAAAGACACTCCTTCTGGCCATTGGGAAATAGCCGGAGTACCAGTATTGTTTGATTGGGGCTATTTCCATGAAAAAGAAAACAGTTTTCCAGTTGAACTATTAGACAAGATTGTCGAGCGCGCCAACTTACCAGGTTACCTCGCTAATTGTCACGCGTCGGGCACACACGTGTTAGATCAATTTGGCGAAGAGCATATGGCAACCGGTAAGCCTATTTTTTACACTTCGGCCGACTCGGTGTTCCAAATAGCCTGCCATGAAGAAACCTTTGGCCTAGATCGTTTACTTGAACTTTGCTTAATCGTTCGTGAAGAGCTTGAGCCTTATAACATTGGTCGTGTTATCGCTCGTCCATTTATCGGCCCAGCAAAAGGCGAATTTGCGCGCACGGGTAACCGCCGTGATTACTCTCTTGAGCCCCCTGCACCTACTGTGCTGGACAAGCTAGTTAATGAGATCCAAGGTGACGTGATTTCCGTTGGTAAAATAGCAGATATTTATGCGCACTGTGGCATCACCAAAAAGACCAAAGCAACTGGCATTGGCCCGCTGTTAGATGCCACTTTAGCTGAAATGAGCACCGCGCCCGCTAATAGTATTGTGTTTACTAATTTAGTTGATTTCGACTCTGCTTATGGACACCGACGAGACGTAGCGGGTTATGCGCAAGCTCTTGAGTATTTAGACCAACGATTACCTGAAGTACTCGATGCCATGCTGCCTGACGATATTTTAATTATCACGGCTGATCATGGTTGCGATCCTACTTGGCCTGGTACAGATCATACCCGTGAGCATATCCCTGTACTGATCTACGGTAAGAATGTGAAGCCTGGCGAGTTAGGAAAGAGTGAGACTTTTGCCGACATTGGCCAAACCTTAGCAAGTTATTTTGGTCTGACAAAGATGGATTATGGTGTGAACCTACTTTAATCCAATTTGCCGATTTATCCTTTTCCCCATTATTTGTTATACCCGTTTTTTGTGTTACTTCCCGTTTTGCCAGTCTGTCCATTGACTGGCTTTTTTTTGCCTTAAATTCGCCCTTTACTGGCTACCTCAGCATCAATACCTACTATTAATGACAAGCTAACTTTTATCCGTGGTGATTATTCAGCGTATCTGGCTTAAAAGACGCAATAACGCTTAAAACAATATCCCCTTGATCATGTCCAACAACACAAACGGTAAGCATCTTAAAATTTGAGTAATATCTACCCTAAAAATGTGAGGCATGGTGAAAATCGAGGCTTGTATTTCAGGCATATTGCACGGGTGATTTACAGGCAAGCGCTCAAAGTGGTGCTATGCCCAACGACAGGATTATCCATCGAGATTAATGAAAAAACTCAGTGAATAAACCTGCTAAAACTGATTAACCAAGATTAGGCGTAAGCCAGCCGTCACCGACAGCACAATGATTAACTAGATAATAAAAGGAACTACCATGGCAGCATTAATGAGTTTAATAGGGATAGGTGCATTGCTCTTAATTGCATATCTCTTAAGCGATAATAAAAAAGCAATTAACTTTAGAACCATTTTGGGGGCATTTGCCATTCAAGCTGGCTTAGGTGCTTTTGTACTATACGTCCCATTTGGTAAAGATGTATTAGAAAGCATCTCAGGTGGCGTTCAAGCTGTTATTGATAGTGCCCAAGCCGGTATCAACTTCTTATTCGGCGGTCTCGTCAGCAATAAGATGTTTGAAGTATTCGGTGGCGGCGGCTTTGTCTTCGCTTTCCGCGTGCTGCCTATTATTATCTTTTTCTCTTCACTAATTGCGGTACTTTACTACCTTGGCGTAATGCAATGGATCATCAAACTAATCGGTGGTGGTTTACATAAAGTACTTCGCATTAGTCGTCCTGAAGCCATGTCTGCAACTGCAAACATCTTTGTTGGCCAAACTGAAGCGCCATTAGTTGTGCGCCCATTCATTCCTAAAATGACCCAATCTGAGCTATTCGCTATTATGGTAGGTGGTTTAGCGAGTGTTGCTGGCTCTGTATTGGCAGGCTATGCAGGTCTAGGTGTTGAGCTTAAGTATCTAATTGCCGCTTCTTTCATGGCCGCCCCTGGCGGTTTGTTAATGGCTAAAATGATGAAGCCAGAAACGCAACAAGTTATCGATAACATGGATGACGCGATGGCTGAGCAAGAAGATAAGCCAGCTAACGTGATTGACGCTGCGGCATCAGGTGCATCGTCAGGCTTACAACTTGCTCTTAATGTTGGTGCAATGCTGTTAGCTTTCATTGGTCTTATTGCGCTAATGAATAGTTTTGTCGGCTACGTTGGTGGTGTATTTGGCCATGACAACTTCACAATTCAATTAATTTTAGGTTATGTTTTTGCACCTGTTGCTTGGCTTATTGGTGTGCCATGGGCTGAAGCGGTTACTGCTGGTAGCTTCATCGGGCAAAAGCTAGTACTTAACGAGTTTGTTGCTTACATTGACTTTGTGGGTATGCGTGAAACGCTTTCAATGAACACACAAGTTATCGTTACTTTCGCATTATGTGGTTTTGCTAACCTGTCATCAGTGGCTATTCTACTGGGTGGTTTAGGTACCATGGCACCTACACGTCGTCATGACATTGCTAAATTAGGCGTTAAAGCAATCATCGCGGCTTCATTAGCTAACTTAATGAGCGCGGCATTAGCAGGTTTGTTTATCGCTCTATAGGCTCTTTTGCTGCAACTGAATATATTAAAACCGGCCGATTGGCCGGTTTTTTATGGCTGGTGACATGCCATAGCTAAGCCTTGTAAGCTTGTTGCTTAATTGGTTAACTTCTTCCCTTTTCTTCTCTAATATCAGCAAGCGTAGCCCCTGTTGCTTTCATTAAACCTTCGCAACTTAAGGCAAGATCAAGCCCGCGTTTCCCGCCACTGATATACAAAGTTTCTAAACCGGCCGCAGAGCTGTCTAAAAAAGTAGGTAGGCGTTTCTTCTGGGCAATGGGGCTAATGCCGCCAACAATATAACCCGTTACTCGCTCGGCATGCATCGGTTCAGCCATCACCATTTTTTTTATTTTGGCGGCTTTAGCTAATGCTTTTAAATCAAGTAAACCTGCCACGGGAACAATCGCGACCACCAGTTTATTTTTATCTGTTGCGTCACAGGCCAATAAAGTTTTAAAGACTAGGTTTTGATCTAAGCCTAGCTTTTCAGCAGCTTCTTTACCAAAGTCATGATTGGCTTTGTCATGCTGGTATTCATGAATTTCGTAGGGGATGTTTTGTTTTTTAAGTAATCGTACGGCGGGTGTCATAACAGTACCAAAGACTTGTTTATTATTAGTAATTACACCTATCATATTGAAATTTTTAGATAAAAAAAAGCCCTAACATTGCTAGGGCTCATTCATTTTATTAGCTAAGTGCTATTTAGTCACTGGTGGCAAACTGTCAAAGTAGCTAGCGTGACCGTTAACAAATTTACTACCTTGGGTACGATCCCAGTTAATTGACCAAGTCATTACACCACGTAGATTATTGTAACCTTCTGGGTTTTGCAGTACATATTTACCACCAAAGCTCTTACCTGAAATCAAGTAATCCATTGCTTTTTGGGTATCTGATACACTGACAAAGCCGCCAGATGGTGCTGCCGCTGGAATTGACGGAAGACCAATGGCCACCTGATCAGGGCGTAGGCCTGGGAAGAAGTGATCGCCGACTTTAAAGCCAGTTAACATCATTTCAGTCATCGCCACGATGAAGTCAGGTGTACCTTGACCGTATGCTTGTCCATCTAGAGCGTTAATGCTACCCGTGTTGTACAGCTGTACATGGATAACTGTTAACTCATCACGTAGTGCGTGGATAATCGGCAAGTAAGCACCTTCTAATGGGCCGTAAGCACGGTAACCACTTTGCACGTAGAGCGTTTCCGGCGCCATAGACAAGATTAAATCACCGTTAAAGTGAGCAATAATGTCTTTAACCGCGCGGATCATGTTCACTGTGGTTGGCGTGGTTGGATTACGGAAATCCTTATCATCGCTGTTCAGAGCTAACGTTGAACCACCTTCAAGGTCAATGTCCAGACCGTCGAAGCCGTAGTTTTCAATCATCGCTATCATACTGGCAGTGAACTCTTCGCGTTCAGCATCTGTTTTCAATTTCACATGAGCATTGGCACCGCCAATAGAAATCAACACTTTCTGGCCACGCGCTTGAACAAACTCGATGTCTGATTTCATTTGCGCTTCACTGTGACCTAACTTGGTCTGAATTTCTAAAATCATGTCTGATTCGCTGCCACGTTTCGGCTCAGCAAAAGAAACATTGATAATATCCCATTCAGGCGACACTTCAGGTAGTAGCGGGAAGCCACTGCCATTTTCAAAGTTATGCCAGTAACCAATCACTGCGCGATCAGCTAATGGAGGAATACTCGTCGCTTTAACGGTTTTAGTATCTTCTGCAGCATTCCCTTTACTGTCGGTAGCGACTACTTTAACTAAGTGATCACCGTCTGTCGTGAATGTCATGTTATAGCTGTATGGGTAGCTAGTATCGCTGCCAACCATCGCGCCATCTTGATAGAAATCAACTTTAGAAATAGCAGCAGGAATTGACTCAGCTGATACTTCGATTGCAACCGCTTTACCTGTGTTTACTTTACCTTTACTTGGTGCAGTAATTTCAACTACAACAGGTTTATCGCTTACTTTGATGTTACTTAATGCCACACCAACTAGGTTTTTACTGTCAGTAGCCACGGCTTTAAGGGCTACATCACCTAAGTCCATTGCTTTATAAGACACGGTAAACGGTGCGTTAGTGTCTGTGCCAATAGAGACGTTGTTAGCAAAAAACTCAACACTGGTAATGGTGCGGTTAGCATCGGTTGATTTAGCGTTAACGGCTACATCTATCAAACTGCCTTGTAAATGTGCGCTGCCTTTAACGGGCGCGGTAAAGGTAACGTCTGTAACCACTGCTGGACAGGCTTTAACTTCTGCCCAAGCATCTTGCCATGCACTGCCCACACCAGGCTCATAATAGAAGCCTTGGTCAGATGAACACCAACCACCAATGAGACACTCGTAGCCTTTTTCATTATTTTGAACAACATCGCCAGCCGCATAAGGCGTACCAGCAACATAAGTAGGCTCATCACAAACGCCAGAAGATGGCGGTGGTGTTGGCTCTTGTGTTGGTTCTAATGTTGGCTCCTGGGTAGGCTCTTGAGTCGGAGGTAAGGTCGGCTCTTGCGTTGGTTCTTGGCTCGGCTCTTGAGTCGGCTCCTGGGTAGGCACAGTGCCACCACAACTAATTTCATTCCAGAACCAGTTGCCGCCAGCCGCAGGCGTTTCCCAAGGACCTGGATTATTTTTCGCTTCAAAGCAGCGGTTGTTGTAACTGACTTGGTCGCCGTTGCTCACACTGGTTTTGCCTGGTACCCAAACAATCATATCGACCGGTGGTAGAGATGGCTCAATAGTAGGCTCAGTTGTTGGTGGAACAGAAGGCTCTACAGTTGGAGTAACAGTAGGGGCAACTGTTGGCTCAACAGTGGGAGAAGTGCCACAGCTTGTCGCTGACCAAAACCAAGAAGTGGCAGTTGGGGTTTCCCAAGTGCCGGGATTATTTTTAGCAACGTAACAGCTGTTATTATAAATAACTAAATCACCGTTACTGACTTGTGTTTTTCCGGCTTGCCACTGAATTGGCTCAGCCGCCATCGCTTGCGAACTAACGCAAGCGCCAATCACCAAAGAGGCGATGGTCGATAGTTTCATATTCATCGTATTCATCCTGAAGTTGTTACAATAAGTTCCTTTATTGCCATTTCATCATAAATCAAAATACCTAAGCGGCACTAATTACATTAGGAAAAATTGGATCAGTCTCAACTTTTTGATGTAAAACAGGGGGTTTTACCTACGCTTACGCATGTATTAAATTAGCATTCATACGCAATCAACATACAAACTGGAAATATCATGGACACTTGTATTATTCGCTGCCCCCACTGCAGTATTAAAAACCGTATCGCAACCAACAAGCTAGCGCAGCAACCACAATGTGGTAAATGTAAAGCAAATTTATTCGCAGGTATGCCAGTCGAGGCGACCAGCGATAATTTTACGCACCTTATTAATAGTGGTGTCCCAATTGTGGTTGATTTTTGGGCAAGCTGGTGTGGTCCCTGCCAACAGTTTGCCCCGGTATTTTCACAAACGGCCAATGGCTATAAAAACCGTGCTATTTTTGCCAAAGTAAATACTGAAGTAGAAACACAATTAGGTAGTCAATACCGTATTCGCAGTATTCCAAGCTTAATGGTGTTTAAGGATGGCAAAGTGGTACAGCAATTAGCAGGCGCTCTGCCCGCCGGCCAGTTTAGCCAATGGCTAGATCAAGTTCTTTGATCTGTTTGAGAGAACTGATTACGACTGGGTTGATAGAACCAGCCATGATTATTCAAACGCAGCTCAAGCTGCGTTTTATCCAATTCATAGCGCTGGCAAAAATCGTCTAACTGCTCCCCTTCATCACGCAACTTCATATTAACAATGCTCAGTAACATATTAATATCCATGGTTAAGTATTGGCTGAAGTTCATTTTTTCTCCAAACAGTAAAATACAAAACTACATTGTTGTCTTTATACAGGCCCGAGTAAATAACCTCAGTGTTACTTAAGCGGATAAAACGTACCATTTGCTGATCCATAACGCGCTAAAGTCGCTACTCATCCTTTAACAGTTGCATTTTTTGACACTGCTGTCGCATAAACAGACTCGCGCCGCTCAACAACAAAATTAAGGTAAAAATAGCCATTAAATGAAGATTCTTTTCCGACTCAGGTAGCGCTAAACCTGCTTTAAATATGTTGAGAACCGCATCTGGGTCATTGTTTGCCCCCGAAGTTTCGAGGTGCGCTTTAGAATTATCCAATAATGATGCTCCGACTGTACTTGCCATCGCCCAACCAGAATGAGAAAGCGCTTCAGTTAACTGCCCTTCCAAACTCTCAGCAACGTCTCGCTCCGACCAAGTGGCAGCCTTTAACGGTTGCAGTAAATTCGTTAGAAATAGTAATAGTAAAGTAATGAGCACGCTGTTGAGTATTGTTTTTCCTAGTTGATATTTCATTGTTCCCTTCCTTCATTGAACTGCCTATAGAAAACATTACAACAATAAAAAAGGGTTATTTGACGGCTAAACTGAGGCAAATCTGGGTGCAATAATGACAAATTATGACGTAGGCGATGATCACTTTTGAAAAGTTACTTACTCATTGTGCATAACTATTAACATTGCACCACACTCGGATTGCATTAAGGCCCCCTTTTCCTTATTATTCTGCGCAGAAATTAGGAAGTAGCGCTAGCTAAGGAAAATAATGAAAAACTATAAAATTGCATTACTTGCAGGTGACGGTATCGGTCCAGAAGTAATGAAGGAAGCGGTAAAGGTACTAAAGTTAGTTGAACAACGTAACAAAGATGTATCTTTTGAACTTAACGATGTGCTATTTGGTGCAGCAGCCTATTTTGCCACCGGCAAATCATTCCCTGAAGAAACAATTAAAGCTTGTGATGAAGCTGATGCTATCTTAAAAGGCACCATTGGCTTAAGCCATGAAGAGTCGAAAAAGATCCCAGTAGACGAGCAGCCAGAGCGCGGTGCGTTATTACCTCTGCGTCGTCGTTACAACACATACGCGAACTTCCGTCCAGTTTATTTACCAAAAGCCCTATCTCACTTCTCTCCTCTTAAGCAAGAAGTGATTGGCGAAGGTATCGACATTATGATCATCCGCGAGCTAGTGGGTGGTCTTTACTTTGGTCATAAAGAAGTTGGTGTTAACGAAGACGGCAAGCGTTATGTCCGTGAAGTGCTTGAATACGATGAAGACCAAATCCGTCAAATCATTGTAGTTGGTTTTGAAGTTGCGCAAAAACGTAAGAAAGTACTGCACAATATTCATAAATCAAACGTACTTAAATCATCTGTGCTTTGGAACGAGATTGTCGATGAAGTAGCTGTAGACTTCCCTGACGTTGAAGTGAAAAACATCTTAGTCGATGCGGCAGCTACCTACCTATGTTTAAACCCAGCACAATTTGACGTGATGGTAATGGAAAACATGTTTGGTGACATTCTAAGTGACCAAGGTGGCGGTATTCTTGGCTCTCTAGGTCTAATGCCTTCAGCATGTAAGGGCCCAGAGAAATCTTACTACGAGCCTTCTCACGGCAGCGCACCTGACATCGCAGGTAAAGGCATTGCCAACCCTTACTCTATGATCGGCTCAGTAGCATTAATGCTAGAAATGAGCTTTGGCATGGAGCAAGAAGCGAAAAACCTGTGGGCAGCAATGCAAAGTGTATTTGGCGCTGGCTTTTCAACGCCTGACCTGTCAAAAGACAGCGAAGCTACATTAATCAGCACCGAAAAATTCGGTGACATGGTATGTGCCGCACTCGCTGAAATGCCAGTGGCATAATTTCGCCTAAATCGTATTTCAAAGCGCACCTTCGGGTGCGTTTTTTCGTTATATCAAGATTAATCTTTATTAATAATTGACAAACAGCCTCTTACTTTCTACCTTGTGCAATATAAAAATAATGCGTTTACTAATACGCTATAAAACCGCACAAACATAATAATATTTTCAGCTCTCCAGCCTCTTGGCTTATAGCCAACTTTGAATATTTTGGAGTTATACAGTGAAACCTTTCTTAGCCGCGTTTGCGTCGATACTACTGACCCCTGTGGTAAGTGCTAGCCCGCAGCACAGTTTTCCTAGTGAATGGCAAGTACAAACCGATGTATCAAATGTCTCCTTGCAAGGAGAGAACTACCAACGGTTGATGCATTATGACACTTGGCTAGACAGCCGTCATTTTGAAGCAGCCAAGCAACAGATTACGATGGCTGGTGAGTCTCGTGTTGATGAACAACTCACCAATAACTGGCAGCAACTACAACAGGTCAATTTTTCGTTATCCAGCGCTGAAAACCGTCAGCTATTTGCTAATGCCTTGCTTTATGTTTATCGCTACAAAGAATCAATGCAACAAGTCGGTGTAGATTGGTTCTTTCAGCCAAACTCAAAGAAAAAGCAAAAGGTTGTATTGATAGGAGAGCGAACTCAAGCCTATGCCCTTTATCAGGCTCTAAAGCTAAATCAATTATCAACTTTTATCGAAGAGCAGCAGTCTCACTTTAGCCAATACCAACAAATGGCGGCAGTTAAAGAGCATTTTAATACCTTAGCAGGCGTAAGCTGGCCAGTTGTAAACGAGCCAGTGCGAGTGGTTAGAGACAATGACCCTCTACAGAGTGCTGAGCAAGTGATTGATATTCTTGCCCTACTCGGTGATATTTCAGCCGAACAGGCACAACAGCTAAAAGATTTACATCTCACTTATTTGTCTGCTGAACTGCAAGAGCATATCCGAGTGTTTCAACGCCGTCATGGCTTATATGCAGACGGAATTATCGGCCCCAAAACATTAGCATGGCTCAATGCTTCTATCGAAAAGCGTCAGCAATTATTAGCCCTTAACATGTTACGTTTATCATTATGGCCTGAAGACAAAAAAGGCATAGTGGTAGTAAACGTACCTGCGTTTGAAATGGATGTATGGGTTGACGAACAACGGGTGTTTGAAACGCGTGTAATTGTTGGCCGCCCTTCTCGTCAAACGCCGATATTTATCACTCGACTCGACTCCATTGTGTTTAATCCAGGCTGGAATATCCCGGTAAAGATAATGCAAGAAGATATTATCCCAAAGGCCAAGCGTGATGAAAGTTACTTACCGAGCAAAGGCTACCAAGTGATCCAAAGTTGGAGAGCGAATGCTCCAGTGATTGCTCCTGAGGAAATAGACTGGCAGACAATTAACCCAAAACGTTTTCCTTACCGTATGCGTCAACCGCCAGGTAACAGCAATGCATTAGGTCGTTATAAGTTCAACACCCCTAATGACATGGCGATCTATTTGCACGACACACCAGGGAAATCGCTATTTAATAGAGAAAATCGTTCTCTTAGCTCCGGCTGTGTCAGGGTTGAGCACGCAAGTAAGTTTGCAGAAAAATTGCTTACATTATCGAAGAAGAATCCAAAAGATTTTGAGTACCTGCAAAAAAATGAAGGCGAAATTAAAACCAAAGCGATTTCATTACGCTTAAAATTGCCGGTACACACCATCTACCAAACAGCGTGGGTCGATGATAAGGGCAAATTAAATTTCAGAAATGATATTTATGATTTTGATCAACCAGTTATTGACACAAACATTCGCCAGACTGTTCGTAATAGTGCAAAACCGCTGGCAAAATTATAATAATTTGACGGTGCATCTCTCACAAAACACGCTAAAGGGTCAAACATAGGTTTGACCCTTTTTTGTACTACCGTTATGGTGACTGGGCTTGGAACGGCTCATACTTTTCTAATACGGATATCATCCTACAATAAAGTTTGTTGCACACGAATGGCAACATAATTGCTTTCCACGTTTTACCCATTCCATAACAGTTGAGTAGTATTTATGGCTTCGATAAATCGTAGACAATTTTTAGCATTAGGCGGGCTGACAGCAGCTTCAACCCTATTACCTAACCTTGCTCATGCAACTAAAACCGTTGTACCAAGTAATCGCATTTTGACCCTTTCAAGTGTTCATACTGGCGAGTCTGCTAGTTGCGAATACTTCAATGGCTCACAATACGTACGCAAAGGATTACTGGAGCTAAATCATATCTGCCGTGACTTTAGACAAGATCAAGCCACTATGATGGACGCAAGGTTGTACGACAAGCTAAACGCAATCCGCCTTAAACTTAAGGTTGAAGATGCGCCAATTAAAATTATCAGTGGTTATCGCTCACCTGCTACTAATAAAATGCTACGTAGCAAATCAAGCAAGGTCGCCAAAAAAAGCTTTCACATGACAGGTCAAGCAATCGACTTTTTTATTGAAGGTGTGCCAATGAAAGATGTTCACCAAGCAGCGATGTCTTTACGCTCTGGTGGTGTCGGTCGCTACCGCGATTTCATTCATATTGACACTGGGCCTACTCGCGCCTGGGGATAATAATAGATACTCAGGAAAAGTCCTCAGCCAAATAAATAGGTTTGGCTGAGCCTTAATGCTACTTGCTCTGTGATTCAGCGCTGAGTTTAGTTTGAATAAAATCACTGTGTTTTAGATAGAGTAAATCCGCAATTTTGCGAATGATGTAATCTTCATAGGGGTCTAGCTGATTGTCAGCATAAGCTACTAACCACATACCTTTAACGAAACGAACTCGCTGCTCGTAACTGAGTTGCTCTTTTAGCACCGACGTAAACGTTTGCATTGAAACTGACTTGTCTTGCTGTTGTTGCGCTTTAAGTAACAAGGCTTTTGCCTCTTCATCACTTAAACCAAAAGCCTTCACCAACATGTGCTCAATCTTGTCTTGTTCTGCCGTTGACATCTGACTATCAGCTTGTCCAACTTCTGTCAGAAGCACCGCCACCGCTAGCTCAATCTCAATTCGATCTGGTTTTTCTTCTATCTGTAAATCAGCAAAAAAACTTTTTAATGCAGCAATCATAATATTCCTATTTTTAACAAGACAACACTGGTGATACATTCAACCTTTTATAACGTGATTGTCACGCTAGCAAAAAACAAACAACAAAAAAGCCAATAACAAACATCCTATCTAGCAGATAGTCTACTATACTTGATTTTGACTAAACGCTTGTTTTATTTAACTACAAGGATACTTCCTATGTGGTCAGACATCTGTAAAAACATCAGCAGCGCGCTCAACCAAGAATTCCAACCCATAGAGAAAAAGCCACTATTAAATGGGAACATATCCCATACTTATCGATTAAGCAGTGCTCATGAACAGTTTTTTGTCAAAATTGATGAGCTCGATAAACTCGAACTTTTTGCTTGCCAGACCGATAACTTAAGTAAAATCAGCCAAAGCCAAACAATCCAATGTCCAAAAGTAATTTGTTATGGCACTACCAGAGCGTTTAGCTACTTGGTACTTGAATACTTTAACTTTTCCTATGCAAAGGATCAAAGCTGGTATGCTACTGGCGAACAAATAGCACGTATGCATCAATACGGTGAGCAAAAAATGTTCGGTTGGGACACAGATAACTACATCAGCGCCTTGGTACAACCGAATCGATGGGCCAAACGTTGGTCTACCTTTTTTTCAGAACAGCGCATTGGCTGGCAACTAGAGCTAGCCTTAGAAAATGGCATGGCATTTGGAAATATCGACTCAATTGTTGACCAATCCCACCAGGTATTAATCCATCATAAACCGACCCCTAGCCTACTTCATGGCAACTTATGGCTAGGTAACATTGGCTTCCATCTTGATGAGCCCGTTGTGTTTGGTACAGCAAGCTATTGGGGTGATCGCGAAGCTGAAATTGCACGAAGCCGTTTATTTAATGTATTTCCCGAGTCTTTTTATCAAGGTTATGAACATGTGTGGCCACTGGCCCATGACTACACCGACCGCGAACTGATCTATCAGTTATACTATCTATTAACCTTGTGTAATCAAGATGGCAGCGACCATCAATTCAAAACTGAAATGTTGGTTAAACGAATAATGTTACTGTAGTCAACACATAAAAGAGGTGTAGCATGATCAACTTTTATGAAGCATCAATTACTTGCCCTATTTGTGGTAATCACACTGACGTATCTCTCGACGCCAGTAATGGGGATCAAGATTTTTACGAAGATTGCCGTCAATGTGGCCATCCTATTCATATTCATTTACACGCAAATGAACTAACAAACCGACTAGAAGTCATCGTTAATTCAGATGATGAATAGCTTATTAGGCTAATATTTTTTGACATAAACCAACATTAAAAGAGAATTTTTATTCATTTTTGTGTTTTACACACCTTGCTAGTTGAATTCTCAACACATTACATTTATTGTGCCCGACCTGCTAACCAACCCTACTTATATTTGTTAATTTAATATATGGCAGAATGGTGAGCTCAATAATATTAATTATATAAAATTATTCACTAATCGAGGTTTCCTTTGCAAAAACAACTAGGCATTGCATCATTAGTCGCTTTAGTCATTAGCACTATGATTGGGGCTGGTATTTTCAGCTTGCCACAAAACATTGCGGCCGGCGCTTCTGCGGGTGCGGTTAGTATCGCTTGGTTGATCACCGGCGTAGGCATGTCAGCCTTGGTTCTGGTGTTTCATTTTTTAGCCAAAGTGAAACCTGAGCTTCAAGGTGGCATTTTTGACTATGCCAAGGCAGGGTTTGGCGATTTTATGGGTTTTAACTCCGCTTGGGGTTATTGGATCTGTAACTTATTGGCCAATGTGTCTTATGCCGTAGTGTTTTTCGGTGCATTAAGTATTTTCACCGACACCACTGATTGGGTACTGTTCGGTGAAGGAAATACCGTTGCCGCTATTATTGGCGCCTCTATTTTAGTCTGGACCATGCACTTTTTGGTACTGCGGGGCGTGCAAGTGGCGGCAGCTGTCAACATCGTGGCCACGATAGCTAAATTACTGCCAATTATCGTATTTATAGTGGCAGTGATCTTAGCCTTTCAGTATGAAAAATTTAGCTTCGATTTTTGGGGAACTGCCACACCTGAGCTCGGTAGCGTTATGGATCAAGTTAAAGCCTCAATGATGGTGACCTTATGGGTATTTATTGGTATTGAAGGCGCGGTGATCGTTTCTGGTCGCGCCAAAAACCGCAGTGACGTTGGCAAAGCGACGATCATTGCGCTGATCTGCGCCCTCACCTTATATATCATGGTAACGCTGTTTACCTTTGGTGTTATGACACAACCAGAAATAGCCGCTTTACATAACCCATCTATGGGGCAAATTTTAGCGCATATCTTAGGCCCATGTGGGGCTAAATTTGTTAGTGCAGGCTTGGTTATTTCGGTATCAGGTGCATTACTAAGTTGGACTGTGGTATCGGCTGAAGCGCCATTTGTTGCCGCTAAATCGGGGTTATTTCCTCGTTGTTTTCGTCGTGAAAACAAAAATGGCTCAGCCTCGTTTTCATTATGGGCATCCACGTTATTAGTACAGTTTTTCTTGATCATGACACTGGTACAAGAAAGCACTTACTTAGCGTTGGTTTACATCGCCACGTCAGCGGTACTGCTACCTTACTTATTAGCTGCCGCCTACGCCGTTAAATTGGTTATTAGCCAACAAAAGCGTGAACACAAAATGAGCAGCTTAATCATTGCCATTATCGCTACTCTCTACAGCTGTTGGCTAGTTTATGCCGCTGGTTTAGACGCACTACTACTTTGCGCATTATTATATGCACCAGGCATTTGGGTATATCGCAAAGCCAAAAAAGAAGCCGATGAAAGCTTCTTAACTAGCCACAAAGAAAAAACCTTTGCTGCTTTACTTATTTTTATGGCCATAACGGCCTGTTACATGATTGCAACGGGCACCATCAACCTATAACAACATTGCCATCTGACAGGATAATGACAAACTCGGTTTGACTTTAACGCGCCAAGCTGAGTTTTTTGTTTATTCACTCAACAGCTCAAAAACAGCCTAGATAAACACTGTTGTTCTCAAACGCCCAATGGTAACCTGCTGCAAAATAAATCAAATTTCCAGATTAGCAGGCAAATATGAGCATTATAATATACTTAATTTTGGGGGCCTGTGCAGGGCTAATCGCTGGCTTATTTGGCCTTGGCGGTGGTGTGATTATCGTCCCTGTGCTGATTTTTTCTTTTGGACTGCTCAACTTCCCAGCCGATGTCTTGGTACATTTAGCCGTAGGAACTTCCCTTGCTACCATCATCATCACTTCAAGTAGCTCTGTCTTAGCTCATCACAAACGCAGAGCTATTTCTTGGCCAGTGGTTAAGCAAATGAGCATAGGCATCATTATTGGCACTTGGCTCGGCGCATTTGCCGCTGATTATATTTCAGGCCCTGCATTACAAAAACTCATTGGCGTATTTTCATTATGCGTAGCATTGCAAATGGCACTTAACCTCAAACCCAGCGCCGCGCGTAAGCTGCCTAATAAATGGGGACAAAGTGTTGCAGGCACGGTGATAGGTAGCATATCGTCTCTATTTGGTATTGGTGGTGGCTCACTTTCTGTGCCTTTTTTATCTTATTGTAGCGTTGCCATGCCCAATGCCGTGGCGACCTCCTCAGCCCTCGGCCTGCCCATCGCCATTTCAGGGACCTTAGGGTATATTTACTCAGGTTGGGATAGCGCGCAATTACCTGAATACAGCCTTGGCTATATTTACCTTCCTGCATGGCTAGGCATTATTTTAACCAGTGCCCTATTTGCTAAATTAGGCGCAAAACTAGCCCACCAACTGCCTCCACTGCTAATGAAGCGCTTGTTTGCAGCTATCTTATCGCTGGTGGCCATTAAGTTTTTGTTCTTCAGCTAATGTTAAACAAAACTCATATTCTAATGGGCAAAAAAACAGCAACTCTAAACACCGAGTGCGCAACAAAAAATCAAATTGCTTTAAAAATCAGCATTCAAACAAAAATGATAGATTAAAGATTGAAATGACCAGTCCGTTAGGTAATAATCCACACCGTTGCGAAAGCAATGAATCAATGGTGACCCTAGGGTCCTCTCGCATTGATACTCCGTGAACTCGGCCAGGACCGGAAGGTAGCAACCGCAGCGGATGACTCAAGTGCTGGGATGTGGCTTTAGGGTTACCACCCAACCTAAATTATTCTAAAATTCAACATCTTACTTCATTCATAATTTAATTATAGTCTAATCGTTATTTTTCGATAGCTCTAATGCCAAGAAATACCATTATTTTATCTCATCAATTCTTTGACTATTCCTGCTTAATTCTGTGTCGTTGCTAAGCACATTGTTCCCTGCTCCGAAACACCAACAACAAGCCACTTAAATAAACAACATGCGCTCTTAATATTGCCAATCTTCATAAGCTAGCGGAAGGCTGTTTTGTAAATTACGGAGCTCTCGCCATTGTGGTAAGCAGAGAAAAAGCCTTTGGCAGTTTTGCATTTGCCAACTTAAAAACCGATGAAAATGGCAACACGGCGGCTTGGACCAAGGCAAGTTTACTTGGCCCTAGGATTTTCAAAGAACATACTCAATTTTGTATCTTGGCCTAAAACGATCTAAAGATAATAGAATCACATCAAAATAGATCATTGATAGCACAATTTCATAAACAGTCGGAAAAAGCTCAACCAAAAATGCCCTTGCAAAAGGATATGAAACACTAGATAAAAAAATTGCCAAGCACCAGATAATAAACGACTTCTTATTCAACAAAATTCTTTTGTGTATATCAATACACATGATACAAGACTCAGTACCACCTCAATAAGCAAAATTGGGCAAGTCTAAAATACCCACTTCAGTTTTGTGGTACTCCATTACATCAAATAAATATAATGACAAACCTCACAGAGGTGCCATTTCTCTCTTATGACAAAAAGATTAAATGTCTATAGTTCTAGATCTCTCTTTATTGCACATATAGCAACATAAGCAGTCAGCTTTTAAAAAGGTTATTTAATGTCACCATCTGAACTAGTTACCTTCCTTGAATCCATTGTTGAAAATGACGTAAAACATGCCGTGATGATTTGGGGCCCACCGGGCGTAGGCAAATCGTCTATCGTTTCTCAACTTTGCAAAACGAACAAAATAGGCTTTGTTGATGTGCGCTTGAGTCAGTTGATGCCCAGTGACCTGCGTGGTTTACCCTCACCCGTAAATGGGGTGACTCATTGGAACCCTCCGGCATTTCTACCGACAGCGGGACGCGGTGTATTGTTTATGGACGAGCTCAATATGGCTCCGCCTGCACTGCAAGGCGTGGCACAACAACTTATCCTAGATAGAAAAGTAGGCGATTATGTATTACCTGAAGGCTGGCTAGTTTGGGCAGCAGGTAACCGAAACACCGATCGCGCCGCGGTATATGAGATGCCTGGGCCACTGGCAAACCGCTTTTTACATTTAGAAGTTGCCCCCTCACTTACCGATTTTAAACAATTTGCTTTTGCTAATAATGTTTGCGAAACCATCATAGGTTTTCTGACATACCGTCCTGATCTGCTGCACAAAATGCACCCATCAGACCCAGCTTGGCCTTCTCCTCGCACCTGGGAAATGGCATCCAATCTGGTTCGCGCTGGGCTATCTATTGAATCAGCTGTGGGTCAAGGCCCTGCTGAAGAATACCGTGCCTTTGTACAACTTCGTGACCATCTACCAAATATTGACGCGATTCTTGAGGGTAAAACATCCGAGGCCTTCCCTCCCGACCCGTCCATAAGATATGCCACCATTGCCGCATTGGTGTCACGGTTCCAAAATACTGAACAGGCCGTAGCCGCATTTCAATGGTTAATTACTAACGCCAATGAAGAATGGGTTCATCTTTTCGCTAGTGACCTTTTCCCGCGCCTTCGAGCATTGGAACAGTATCAAGGGTTTGCACGCAAAATAGTGACGGACAACTCAGCCAAACGCTTCCTTGCTGACTTTGTCTCACTGGTGTCCTAGCAAATGAATGCAACAAATGACTCTGCGAAGCTATGGAGTAAGTTTTTGCTCAAGCTCAAAATGCAGAACCCTTTTTTTTCAACGTTAGCGATGTTCGCAACCTTTGAGCTCAATGACAACATTACTCACGCTCAAACACAGCATAAAAAGCTGGTCATATCGCCGGCGTTTTTACAACAGTTTAGCGAGCAACAACAGTTTAGTTACATGCTACATCAGGTGTTACATCTTGCCTTGCAGCACATTAAACGAGGTGAAGGACGCTACCAGCCATTGTGGAATATCGCTGCCGATATATCAGTGAATCAAATTATCAGCGATACCACAGACTGGCCTATAGCCCCGATGACTGCCTGGGACCACCGCTTTAAAGGACACTCAGTTGAGCGAATATATGCTTCACTGCAAAAAGAAGTAGCCAAAACAGCTGCTCACTTAAATGCCTTGGCGGTCCAGTCAAGTTTTCATGCACAAAACAGTAGCTCAGATGGTAAGCCTAAAGACGACATCTCGACTGAACAGATCAACGCACCTGAACACCTTCAAGGTATAGGCGAAACGCAAGCAATTAAACAGCTTATAAAGCTATATGAGATCCATGCTGATTTCAGCACTCTTCCTAGTGAAGAGACCGAATTGGCGAAAACCTATTGGCGCAGCGCGGCGACTAAAGCCACTCAATTGCATCCCGATCCTCACTACGGCAATCATTCCGATAGCTTGGCTCGAGAAGTTGAGCTCAGTTGCAAAACACAGCTCGACTGGCGGCAAATGCTTTGGAAATATGCAACCCCCACTCTGTCTGACTATACCGAGTTTGATAACCGCTTTATCTATTGTGGGTATTACACAGAAACATTACAGGCTGAATCTCTTAGTATTGATGTGATCATTGATACCAGTGGTTCAATCTCAAAACGTGAGCTATCAAGTTTTGTCAGCGAAATGATTGCCATAAAACGCTGCCACCCGCTGGTAAATATTAAGGTGTATTACGCAGACGATGAATTATATGGCCCCTACGAGATGCCTGAGAAGGTGTCTGAATTGCAGATGCCGATTGGCTGTGGGGGAACAAGCTTTGCACCTTACTTCAATGCGTTAAAGCTGAAGAATCGATTTACTGATGCACCTCAAGCCGTGATTTATTTCACTGACGGCTTTGGGGATTACCCTGCTCAAACCCCCTCAATCCCGGTCCTCTGGCTAATTACCGAAGATGGTTGTGATGATAGCAATGTGCCATTTGGCATCATCGTAAGACTTAAGGAGACATCCGTATGACACTAAATGAGATATACCAGGCTGAAACATGCCCGCCTAAAACCCAGTGGATCCCTGAGTTAATCGCCGCCAGCCGTGAGAAAATAGATAACTTTGTTGCGTCAGAAAATACCCAAGGCTGGTTCTTAAATGGGGTATTCCATCACCGGGTGGATAATGATGATAAGGTATATCAGTCTATTTTTCAGCATCCTAATTGCCCACCAAGATTGATCGCCATAGCGCAACGGTTTAAACCTGAGTGGATAGTCGACTCCCCTGCACTGGCGCTGATCCAGCTTGGCATGTTAGATCCAGATGGTAAAAAAGAATGGGAAACGACTAAAAGTTCGCTCGCCCATAAAGAGCTAGCGATGTTTATCTATTCTGGTTTGTTTCAACAAGAAAGACGCTATATTCTGAATCACTACACTTACGACAAAGACCACTTTGATGAAATCCTAGTGCTTTGCGCTAACCGTAATCGATATCAAGAATACCGACAGGGCCTGATGCGTAATTTGTTTGCATTAACCCCTTCATTCATTTTCGACGCCTTTGCCGAGGAGGCAAAAACCCCAATCTCCCTTGCCGCTTTTCAACCTATCCAAGCTCTCGCTAATAGATTAGCGGCAATGAAGGTCACCGAACTTGAGTTTGTTGCACAAAGAGACGACCTGACCGTTGAAATCCAACACTTTCTAGCATCTCATCGCTCTGTAAAAGTTAAAAAGCGATTGTTAGAAAACAAATGGGCTGATGAAACGGTGCTGCTTCAACTAGCACAAGATTTAAACGCCAAAGTAGCTGAGATGGCTAAAAAAAAGCTTTCTAAGGAACGCCTGAGTGAGCTGAATCAGGCTCTAACCACTACAGCTCTTAATAACAAGCTGGATGACAAAGCACTGCTTGATTTACTGCGAATTGAAGCAGTATCCACACAAGCATTATTAGAAATAGCCACAACCGCTGAGCCGCTCTGGTGCTGTGCAGCCACTCTGCACAAGTCTGCAACACAAGAGGTGTTTAACGCTGTTTGGCAGCGAGAGGATTTGCCTAACTGGGCCAAAATAGGTATTGCACTGCATACGCAAGATGCTGCACAAATCGATGCATTGATAGCAACGGGCAACAAAGATCTCTGGTTTGCGTTAAGTGATAACCCAAACCTTAGCGCAGCTCAGGCAGAAACACTCATCGTTAAAAGTAAGGATGAAGTTATTTGGTGTGGGATTGCCAACTCCTTTATTGATAACCATGAAGTCCTTAACATTATCCTCAACCAGCGTGGCAAAAAAGTACTTTGGCAAAAACATCTAAAAATGTTGCTCGACCCTGACACCTCAAGTAAAGATGTTGTTAAAATCCAAGGCAAAACAAACCCTCATGGCATTGTGTTTTCTCGATTGATGGCCCGCCACGCTCGCTGTCCAATCAACTTCATTATTCGACTTGCAGCGTATTTTCCGCAAGACACTAAGCTCAATACAAAATATGTGCTTAAGCTACAAGAAGATCCTGAAAGTGCGCAAGCCGAACAATACAGCACTGGAAAAATTGAAAACTTGTTGATGACAGGTGAAGGCTACAGTTTTGTATACGAATGGGTACTTGAGAACTTAACCGATGAACGTGATATTCGCAGGTGTATATCAGTACCAAGGTTAAACCCAAATAAAGTGCGCCACTTGGCTATCTCAGCTGATGATCAAACGCTACGACGCTTTGTTGCCACGTCAGCTAGGAAGTATTCATTCTATGAGTATCGGATGTTAGCAACCATAGGCAATGCAACAACCCTTAAAAGTCTGATCAAATCTGAATATATTGATAATGATTCGTTGAAAGAATTACTTGAACACAATGATAGTTCAGTGAAAACTTACGCATTAAAACTTGCGAAAAAACGCAAGCTTAATGTCAACACGACAACTGCCGTAAAGAAACACCCACGCCAGAATAGCCTAGGTAACAAACCAGAACGGGTAGAACTTGCAAAGGAAACGTCAGATTTAGCACTACTGACTATTCTTGCATCTGATAAAACCCGAGATGTAAGAGAACAAGTCACCAACAACAAGAATGTTTCACCCGAGCTACTCCTATTGCTCGTAGCCGATAAAGATGATTTGATCACTCTATATGCACTTAAAAATTTGAAAGAACTTACACTGTCTAAGTCTGAAAATGAACGCTTGCAACAAGTAATCAAGGATATATTTGTTGATGATAACCGCGCTGAGCGCCTCCGCGTCGAGGCGGCTAAAGTCATCGATGATGGAATTCTATTAGCTTCTCAGTTCATCAACGGTGCCAGTGATCTGGACAAAATTATCTTGGCGAAATCAAATTGCAGCGAGTTTCTTGATAAAGCCTTCTTTGCCGCCCAGCGCGGGGATGTAAATATACACTATCCGAGTTTGGCTAGTAATAAGCACCTGAATCCCCTTCACGTGAATCAGTTAATCAACAGCAAGGATATACAAGTACGAAAAAACATCGCGTGTAATCAAAGGTTAGATAATGATCAGATTTTACGTCTTTGCCATGATCGTGAGTTTATCGTTTATAACCTAGCAAGTTCTGAACATTTAGATCTAAATTGCCTACCTACCTGGGCTTTATGTAAAGCTTATCACTACACTAACTGGGGGACTGTTCGTGAGCGTGTTGCCCAAGTCCTCGAATTAAGAGGAATTAAAAGTCACAAAATCATAATGACTCTACCGAACTTACTAAAGCTGTTTGACTTAAAGATGACGGTTAAGAATTTCAATAAAAAACTACTGGAAAACGGGCTAGTTGAAATAACAAATATGGCTCATCATTCCGTTAAGCCCATTAGCAGAGAGCGATTTGCCAATGAAGCTTATTTATATGGACATGATTCAGACGTTCCAGGGAATATGTTCACTCCTTTATATTACCCACACAGCTTCGCTGAGCTACTTACGTTACTTGAAATAGAAGTTAAAGAGCCCATGTCTTAACTTGGCGTAAAGAGGCCAGCATGCGCTGGCCTCTTCTGCTCTGCATGTTCGGTGATCAACACTGCTCTTTAGAAGCGTGTAGCTCTGATAAGATCTTGAAGGCTTGTCGTTTGAGTGTTGTTACTAATTCTACTTTCATGGGTGTTTCCAGCACAAAATGTATCACTGTCGTCGCTGTTAGGAATACAGCTCATTGTCACTGACACAAACCTACGCTTAATTACTATTAGCTTTGCACCTTACATTTGTTTGGTATAGAGTAGTACAATATTTTTGTACTTTATAATACTGGGATGGGTATGAGACAAGTTGATTGGCATTATAAGCGACCTGAGCTTGCCACTCAGTATCTAAAATCCGTTGGCTTAAGTCCTATTTCGCGGATTGCGCTGTTAGGGGTACGGCGCATTGGTAAGACCGCATTTTTGCTGAAAGATCTTGCGCCAAAAGCATCTGAGCTTGGCTTTGTGCCGATTTATCTCAATATTTGGGAGAATGAAGAAAGCCCGCAAGAGCATATCATTATGACCCTTGATCGCTTTATCAGTTCAATGAAATCGAGCGCTAAGCAATCGATAAAGGACTTACTTGCGTCTGAGGTAAAAAAACTGGATATCAACCTAGGTTTGATCAAAGCAACGGTTGATACATCAACAGTGCACACCACGGTGACACCTTCTGAAATTTCTCAAATAAGCGAACAGATCAAAGAGGTGATCAGACTAGCGAATGAGATGAACAAGCGCCCTCTATTTATCATAGACGAGGTGCAGATTTTAAATTCATCTGAAAAATTTTTGCCCCTGCAAGCCTGCTTGCGAACCAACTTTGACACCTTTGATGAAATTTGCGCTATATACGCAGGCTCTTCACGCGGCGGTGTTGCTGCCATGTTCAATCAAAAGGAAGCTGAAGTATTAAGTGGTGATAAATTTGCGAAGCGGGAAATGCCCTTTTATAACAGCGCATCTTTGGTTGAGTTCCCTCACCTTGAGCCTGAGTGTATTGATTTTTTTCTTGGTGTGTTGGCGCAGCGATTTAGTATTAACTGTGCTAAGCGCGAGTTGTCTGATGCCTTTAAAGAGCTAGACTACTCACCTTTTTGGTTGCGTATGTTACTCACCGAGATGACCGCCAATATGCAAGATGTTAGCTCGGCGATGAAGACCATTAAGGGAAAAATAGAGGTGGATGGTGCGCTGGATTACATTACTGTTGGGCTCAGTAAACTTGACAAGTTGGTTTATCTTCGCCTTCATGGCACCCGTAGCAAATATTCGCAACAAGACATGCTGTTTTACTCAGAGCAGATGGGGAAAAGCATTAAAAAAAGCTCAGTGCAAAATGCCATCAGTAAGCTTAAACGACTGAAACTCGTCACCGAATATGATGCAGGTATGTTTTTTGAGAAAGCTGGCCTTAAGGCCTATATCGAGAAAGATTTAAATCTTTAAGCTGTTATTGTTCGTGCGCTTGTGCGCCTTGAGGCGATGACTGGCTAGGTAGGAAGATAGCTGTCATGTAAGTATTCAATCAATTTGGAGATGCTTGGTTTCAGCAAGCGTTTTCAGGCGTTTAGGCAAGGCATTGATGCAGGTAATGGCTTTCCCTTATCAAAACCAATCACGTGGCATAAACGCCTGTAAAACTTGCCCTTTGGGAGTGCCACCGTGTTTCCCTAATTTAAAATTAAGATCCTTGTTAACACGGTGACGCTCTGAAACATGCATCTTCAAGTTGATTGGGCATAAGCTTGATGTGGTTCAGGTTACTACATCAACAGCGCTTGCATGTGCGAGTTATGCTGCACTTAACACAAAGGTGCGGTAATCTTCGCTAACCAAGTCTTGGTCTAATTCAAGTGATAACTGTGACACTATTTGCTCAACTGCAGCAAACTTCCAAGTTAAACCACTGGCTTTATTTTTTGCAAGAAAAACTTCGCCCGCTGGCGTTGCTTGGCGCGCTTTACCTGTTTGTTTGGCTTCTTGAAAGGCAATATCTTCAAGAAGTTTATTCACTTTTGCCGCGCCCACATTAAGCAGTTTACCCATGATGGTTGGCGTTAAATCGTCAGCTTTAATTGCTGTGTCAACGGCCTTGACCACGTCTAGTGGGTGCTTCACGTCAAAAGCAGTGGTTGGCTCAGCAGGCTTAGCTGTTGCAACGGGCTTAGCAGCTTCAGAATGAGTAACTTCAGATTTGTTTGCTGCAGCCTTAGTTACTTTAGTCGCTGTTGTTTTAGCAACAGGTTGGCTTTTTGATGCCGAGGTAGCTCTGTGCGCGACTTTATTAACAGATTGCGCTTTATGTGCTTTTTGTTGGTTAAATTTTTGTTTTTTACTTTTCGCTCTTGCTTGGCGTTTTGATAACTTCATTACAGCTTGTTTTCCATTATTTATTGCGTTTGCATACTTCGCCGAGTCATCCATCTCGGCCACTTCATGCCCTTATTTTTCGCGGCTATTATAAAGCAACTGAGCAAAGCTTCAAATTGCGCCAGCGCAAGAACAGCGCACATGCTATTTATTTATCTCTAACGCACTGAATTGCAAAAACAAATAAACAAAACACCATTGAAACCAACAACACCGCCCACACCATGTTTAAGCCAAGTTGTAATGAATTAAGTAAGCTAGTTACAAGCAGTAACACAGTACTTAACAACATTAATTGTTTAAATTTTTGCTTTAATGAGGCGGGTGTATCTTGTTCAAGCTGCTGCTGGCGTAATTGCCAACCTGCCAGCCCGGCAGCAAAAGCGGTAACAATAAAGTAAAAGTCTCCCTGCCCTCCCGCACTATTTATGGCAATTAAACACAGTGCCACATTGCTAAGGTAAAAAATGGTCGCAGAGATATTTTTATGGAATCGATAAAAAGGAAATAAACACACAATAACTAACACCATCGTCCCCGTTGGATAATACATAACGCCAATACCAAGCACGGGTAATAGTTGTAATAAAAATGCATAGATCATTTCATCTTCCTCTGTAGCCGCAAAGCAGGTAGTAACTTTTGGTGGTAAAAAGCGTTAAAAGATTGCTCCATCTGCCAATTGATTAAATAAAAGCCTTGTTGCCTAAATTTATCCAAGATGCTTTGCCGCGCTAAATGATACAACGCTTTTATCTGCTCGTGATGCTCGCCTGTCACTAAACCAGAGGGATCGGGTACAATCACCGTTATACAATAACCGGCGCGTTTAAGACCTTTTAGCAGCGGCAAATCACTGGGCTGTAATTGACTAATAAATACGATATTCGCTTTATTTGGAAAGTACATCGTCGGTTTGTGCTCAAGAGCCCACAGGTTAATTTCACTTCCCGTTGATGGCTCCACTTTAGTTAATGCTTGCTCTATTTTGAGCAATTGCCTACGACCAAAGTTTGGATACACATAATCCATTTTCTGGCCGAGAGTAAGCAAGCCTAGACGGTGACCGCTGTTCAGTAAGCTCTTAGCCATGGTTAAACCAAGCGATAACGTGTTGTCTAAACAGGTTGCCAGCGCCTTAGCTAGCTCACTGCTGCCATGTAAATGGCCGTGTTGACGACCATCAACAATCAAGCCAACATTCATATTGCTGTCTTGTTCAAACTCGTTGGCCAGCAACAACTCTTCATGTTTTGCACTGGCACGCCAATTGATCCCTCGACTTGACATCTGGTCTTGATACTGAGTTAAACCAAAAAAAGCCTCACCCGTGCCCGCCTTACCCGCAGCTACCACACCATTAAAGCCAAAGGTTTTATTAGATTTAAGTGGAATACTGCCCATGTGTTTTGCCACAGGAGCCTTACTCACAGTTTGAACATCACGTGCATTTTCACGGTGATAAACTTGGCCAATAAAATCTGCTACAGATATTTCCATGTCACTAAATTCAAAATGCCCTCTCTTTGCCACTAATTCATGTTGGTGATTGAAAACTCGCTTTTGTGTTAACGGCGCAGCCATGGTTACACTGGTCCCGTTAGCTTGGTTCAATGCCTGTTCATTAAGCGCTAGGGCCTCTGGTATCGCCTCTTTGAGGTATATCAGCTGTAAACTGCTTGCCAAATTTTCAACCTGATAACTCAGGGTAAAGTGGCTCTCGCTTGTGGCCACATCACGACTTACTTTTAATTTAACAGGCCGCTGAGTTGCTGCAGCCGCTAGTAAGTACGCCAGCGGGAACAAGCTCATTGCGACTAACGTGACATTGGTGGTAACCAAGCCCATTACAAAAAAGATAACAAACAACAGCTGTAAGGATTTAGTTTGCTCCATTACCTTGCTCCATTGGCACGGCAAGTTTATTCAAAATGCCTTGAATGATTTTTTCAGCGGCTTGATCTTGCCCCCATAGCTCAGGCGATAAACTTAATCGATGGGCTAAACACGGTATGGCAATAGCTTTAATATCGTCTGGCAATACATAATCGCGTCCCTGCATGGCAGCCCATGCTCGGCTAATACTGAGCAACGCGAGACTGGCTCGCGGACTGGCGCCAACCACTACATTGGGCAAATTGCGGGTAGCTCTAACAATTTGCACTATGTAGCTTTGCAGTGCATCGCTCACTGTGACTTGCTCGACGGCATTTTGCATCGCAACAAGTTCACTGCGCTCGGTGATCACCTCTAAACTAGCTTGCGCTGTATGGCGGTGTTGTCTGGCGGCTAGAATGGCTATTTCTTGCTCTTGCGAGGGGTAACCGACAGAGAGCTTGAGCAAAAACCGATCTAACTGCGCCTCTGGCAACGGAAAAGTAGACTCATACTCAATCGGGTTTTGTGTCGCCATGACAAAAAACGGCTGTGGCAACATTAAGGTTTCACCATCTAGGGTCACTTGCTTTTCTTCCATCGCTTCTAACAAGGCCGACTGCGCCTTAGGTGATGCGCGGTTAATTTCATCGGCTAATAGCAGTGAGGTAAAAATGGGGCCTTTTTTTAGCTGAAACTGATTGTTTTGGCGATCAAATATAAAGCCACCTAGAATATCACCAGGGAGTAAATCAGGGGTAAATTGAATGCGCTTAAAGTCTAATCCTAACACCCTGGAAAAGCTTTTCGCTATTTGGGTTTTAGCCACCCCCGGATTATCTTCAAGTAACACATGCCCTTGCGACAATAACGCTGCAAGCACTTGTTCTAATACGTGCCTTTTGCCGATAATTGCTTTTTCAACCTCTGCCAATACCGCCTGACAGATATCAGGAACTTGTTTTAAGCCTATTTTATGTTCGTTCATCGCTGATTCCTTAAGATTGATTAGAGTGATGGCTACACAAAGCCGTTAAGATAATTTGAGTATGTGGCAAGTAAGGCTGCGTATTCACTGGCCAATAACCAAAGCTCAAGGTTTGTTGCCAATTTGGCTTTACCGCAAACGCCAGCGCTTGTTTTAAGTCCGTAGCAATGGCGGGGTCTTGCTGCAACTGTTTCAGTCCGTCTCTGCTGCTCAGCTGATGTTGCGTACAATACCTGTTCATATACAAACCTTTTACATAGCTGTGTAATTTGGACTCATTTCCCGCTTCAAAATAATCACTTAATGTTTGCAGTAAATGCTCATCTGTTGCTGGCGTTCCTTGGTAATTAATCAGCAACACTTCTGCAGCCAAGTCCGCTTTTCTAATGCGTTGTATACTGATAAAAAACAGCATCAATAGTAATGACACCCAAACAAACACCGCTGGCAGCGCCAATGCCCAAGTGAATAATGTCAACAGCCATAGTGGTGGGTAGCTAGCCAGTATTAGTAGAGTGACCAATGACATCAAAATAAAGAACAATACTTTTCGAATGCTATAAGCGCTGCTTTTGTTCATGCCTTCGCCTCCGCAATTTGATTTAAATAGCCAATAGCTAGCGACAAGTCTTGTTGGTCAAATGGTGCTTGGCTGTAACAGGCTTTTTCAAACAACAAGGTTATTTGATAAAGGGGCTTGGCAGGCAAGTTCCCTTGACATAACAACTGATAAAACTCATGTGCAGTTTGCGTTGGCTGCCGCACTAGTTGGTATTGCTCAGCCAGTAACGTTAATAATTGTTGATAACATTCAATAATTTGTTCTTTACCTGCCGCTTGGTTAGTTTGCATCGTTTCTGCTTGGGCCTTTGCTAGGCTTGCCAGCACTGGCACAGGAGCAACGGGCGCACCTATGTCCCTGCGCGAGCGCCGCTTTCGTAACGTTGGTGCGACGATCAACCCTAACAGTGTGGCTAAAATAGCGGCAATCACCCACGGACTAATGTGAATAGATTGGCGAATCTGTTGCTGAAGTTGCTCAGGCTTGGTCTCAGTCCAAAGGGGTAAGACTTGCTCATTTTCAATGGAAGTCGGCCTTTCTTGTTTCGCCACAACAGACGCTGAGAATTCTGTTTGCTCGGTTGCTACCGAATTCATAAATAAGGTGAATGCACCAAAGAAAAGCACCATGCCAATGGCATAAGCAATCACAATTTGACGAATATGAGCCGCGTTAAACAAAATAAAAAAACATCCGCCAGCTGCCACTATCATAAAGCCTATAAGGGGGATCCCCATTGGACTGCCAAGCATGATGTTGAGGGCATCTTTATAATACTCAGGCACCTGAGTTTGCAACGCGATGCTGTTAATGCAACTAAGCAATAAAGCCGCCAGAATAAAAGCCGCAAGATAAAAACGTGTGGCGCGATTTAACATTCAATAGTCCTTTTTATTACACATGCAAGAACGATATATACCTAATCAACCTAGAAATGCATAATTTCAATGCACCTTCAAGATGATTGGGTATATAGCACTTAAAAATCATATATATAGACTTGCTTACAGCAATGGACTTAGATTATATACTGAAGGGAAAAAAGTCTGACCCAAAATGCGTAATTGCAGAAATTTACGAATTTGACGTAAGCAAAAGGGATTGATTCACTTAAAATTAACTGAGTTTATGTGGTGAATGATTAAGCTTGGATCAGCTTACAGCAACATATTAACGTAACTAACGGAATGATATCGCAGGCAACAGTTTACAACACGCATTTTAATCGCGTAACACCTCAGCTTTACAAGGATCAGCTATGAAAGCAGTCGGATATTTACAACAGCAAGACATAACACAAACAGACAGTTTGATTGATATTGAGCTAGATATACCTCAAGCACAAGGCCACGATCTTCTTATTAAGGTTCATGCCATTTCTGTCAATCCCGTCGATACTAAGGTACGTAAATCGGCATCACCTACGCCCGGTGAACATAAAATACTGGGTTGGGATGCCGTTGGCGAAGTGGTTGCAACCGGCAGCGAAGTAAGCCTGTTTACGGTTGGCGACAAAGTGTGGTATGCCGGCGATATCACTCGCTCAGGCTCTAATGCTGAATATCAATTAGTTGACGAGCGTATTGTAGGAATTAAACCTGCCTCATTATCAGATGTTGAAGCAGCGGCAATGCCACTAACAGCTATCACCGCATGGGAATTATTGTTCGATAGACTCGACTTTACACCGAACTTACCTACTCAATCAGATTCAAATGTAGCCATACAGCAAGCAAAACCACCTGCACCCAAACCCATCATTTTAATCATGGGCGCGGCCGGCGGCGTTGGCTCGATTTTAACGCAGTTGGCGGCAACATTAACTCAGGCTACGGTCATTGGCACCGCATCGCGGCCACAAAGCCAAGATTGGGTTAAAGCGTTAGGTGCTGATCATGTTATTGATCACCATCAGCCACTGCTACCTCAACTCAACAAATTAGGCATTTCACACGTCAGTCATGTAATCAGCCTGACCCATACTGATCAACACTTCAGCCAATTAATAGAAGTGCTCGCGCCGCAAGGTAAGCTAGCGCTGATTGACGACCCACAGCAAGATATCGACATTAAAAAACTTAAGCAAAAATCCCTCTCATTGCATTGGGAGTTGATGTTTACACGCGCCATGTTTACTACTTGGGATATACAAAAACAGCATGATCTCTTAACTCAAGTTTCGCAACTGGTTGACGCGGGGATACTGAAAACAACCTTAGGGCAGCACTATGGCGCAATCAATGCAAGTAACCTTAAACGCGCTCATGCCTATATTGAAACCCATCAAGCCGTGGGTAAGGTGGTATTAGAAGGGTTTGACCAATAACCAACTCTTTAGGGATAAAGAGCAGGGCTGTAGGTTATTATTTACATGTAACCTTGACCGCCCTGCTCGCTATCTTGCCAGCGTGGAGTCAGCACGACAGTTACAATTAAATAGCTCATTTATGCTAGTTAAACTGTCATCCATACTTATTTTACTTGTCACATTAACAACTTAGTCTAACCATTGTTTTTATAACTAACCTCAGTTTTGCTAAGCCAATTACGAGCGGATACCGTATATTTTACTGCAAAGTTCGTTTTCAGTGATGAAAGCGCAAAGCGTATAGGGGTATATACCCAAACAATATCAAGAAGCAAAGTCTAACGTTATTTTTTAGGTCTATTTACCGCGTTTTGCAGGGAAAATACTGCTTTGCTTATCCAGAGCTCGGGTTAACTATCATATCTATACAATTACAATGGAGCCATAACATGTCGATAAGTTGGAAACGTAAACTGGGAATGGCAAGTACATTAAGCAGCGTATTATTTCTCAGTGCCTGCAATGACAATGACAGTGTTGAGAAAACGGCAAAAAATGTGATTAACGAAGTCGTTAAACCAGACGCTAACGCGGTTACTGTTGGCCCTCGCCCACTGTTTCTGGTGTCTGAAATGCAATCAAGCCCACTGAAAACCAAGCTTGAACAATGTGCATCTGGCTCATTTTATCGCAGCGATTTCTCCATTGGCCACCGCGGCGCAGCGCTACAATTTCCGGAGCACACTAAAGAGTCTTACCAAGCAGCCATTGATACTGGCGCAGGCATAGTAGAATGTGACGTCACTTTTACTAAAGATAAAGCGCTTGTGTGTCGCCATTCGCAATGTGATTTAGCCACCACTACCAACATTCTGGCAATGCCAGAATTGGCAAAAAAGTGTTCTGTGCCATTTAGCCCAGCCGATCCCGCTAACGGTGTAAAAGCCACCGCAACCTGTTGTACCAGCGACATTAGCCTAGCAGAGTTTAAAACCTTGAAAGGCAAAATGGATGGCAGTAACCCTAATGCAACCACAGTTGAAGAATTTATGGCGGGTACCCCAACTTGGCGAACTGACTTGTACTCTGGCAATGGAACATTGATGACTCATGCCGAAAGCATCGCGTTATTTAAAGCTGCTGGGGTTAAGATGACACCAGAGCTTAAGTCTGCCAGTGTGACGATGCCGTTTGATGGCTTTACTCAACAAGACTATGCGCAAAAAATGATTAACGAATATACTGCTGCTGGTGTTGATCCGGCCGACGTTTACCCACAATCATTTAATTTAGAAGATGTAAAATACTGGATAGCGAATACACCAGAATTTGGCCAGCAAGGTGTCTATCTGGACGACCGTTACGACTTTGCTAATTTTGATCCACAAAATGCGACGACTTGGTCACCCTCTATGACAGAGTTAGCAAATGATGGCGTTAAAATCATCGCCCCACCGCTATGGGTATTGTTAACCTTAGATGCCGACAACAACATTGTCCCATCCGAGTATGCTAAGGCAGCGAAAGCGGCTAATTTAAAAATCATTACTTGGACGTTAGAGCGCTCTGGGCTACTCAGCCAAGGTAATGGCGGTTGGTACCACCAGTCGATTGCAAACGCAATTGACAACGAAGGCGATACCTTTGAAGTATTAGACGTACTAGCAAAACAAGTCGGCGTGATAGGTGTGTTTTCTGACTGGCCTGCAACGGTAACTTACTACGCAAATTGTATGGATAATTAGCAGAAATACATCAACATTAAGCGGCTGGAAGCAGCCGCTTAACTTTGTCACTTTTGCACATGGTTAACACGCTGCTACACAAAATGTTTAATTTTAACTCTCTATAACGCTATATATGACCACCAGCCCCATCGAATCACTTCACCAGCTTCTTTATTAGCAGACAATTAATGTTACTGATATGAATGCTCACCTAAAAGCACTAACCAACACATAGCATGATGGCATAACAAAATTACTTAAAGGTTGCAGCTTGCGACCTGTTTTCCACGCAAATTTTTCAACGTCAACATTAGCCTGAAACGGTTTGTCTTTCTGGATTGGAACCAGCAACCTTCACGATGAAAGTTCCTCAGTGTCACGCCTTCGCTGATAACGATATCATCACAAAGGGCCTGACTGCGTGGATTGTCCTGAACATCATTTAGTAAAAAAGCGTTTCCAAACAGCGAGCTGCGTTTTTAGTGTCTCAGCTTGATGATTTAAGCTCTATCATCGGCTTCCACATTTCATATAGCTCTTCTTCAGAAGGCACTTCGCCGTGCTCAAGTTTACGGATCACTTTACATGGGTTGCCAAAGGCTAAACAATCTTCAGGGATATCTTTGGTAACAACACTGCCAGCACCAATCACGCTGCGAGCACCAATGGTAACGCCGTCTACAACAACAGCCCCTGCACCAATCCAAACACTATCACCTATGTGGATAGGATTGCCTAATGCCAAAGGTAATACGCGCTCCGCTATATCAAGTGGATGCCCTGCGGTGCTGATGACCACATTTGGCCCGATTTGCACATAACGGCCAAAATAGACTGGGGCAATGTCTAAAATAGTCACGCCGCTGTTGAGAAACCCTCCTTCTGCAAAGTGGATATTTTTACCCATGTCGCAATAGAATGGTGGCACAATAGTGGCGCCATTATAGCTACCAAGAATGTCCCCCAGTAGCGTAGCTTTTAATGCGTGTTGAGAAGGCCGAGCATGGTTAAAGTCATAAAGCTTTTCTTTCATTTGAGTTTGAAATTCAAACAACTCAGGGTTGATAGCAAGTTGCACTTCAAAATCAGATATTTTATGGCTCATTGTCTATTGCCTCTCATCAAAGGAATACTTCATCCTATGCTTATCAAAAAGATAATCAAGCTTTAGTGATGATAATGAGTAAGTTAGCGAGCATTTTAGCGCAAACTAAAACACTGGCCTTCTCAAAGCATCATAAATCATTAATCTTCCATTTCTCGGGCTTTTGACAAGGCCGAAGCCACCATACCCGCGGGAATAGAAACGACACCTAGTCCAATAATTAAGATAAAAAAGGTGAAAATTTTGCCGCCAACCGTAATGGGGTAAATATCGCCATAACCCACGGTCGTTAACGTAGCTACAGCCCACCATAAACTATGAAATATTGAGCTAAAGGCCTCAGGTTGTACTGAATGTTCAAAGTAGTAAATTCCTACCCCAGCTAAATAGAGGATGATCAGTGAAGCGAACAAGAATAAGGTTAATTCTTCTTTTGCAATAATAAATGCGCGGTAAAAACGGCGTGATGCAGCACTGTAACGTACTAACTTTAAAATACGGATCAACCGCAACATTCTAAATGCCCGCACAGTACGTAAATCTAATCCAATGGCGAGGTAAAACGGCAGAATAGCAAGTAAATCAACCATGCCAAAGAATGAAAAAATATACTTACGTTTACTATCAGCCACCACTACCCGAGCAATATATTCAAAGGTAAAAATAAACACAGTTACGGCTTCAAACAAAAATAAGTTAGCTCTTAACTCTGCACTGATATTCGGTAAGGTTTCAACAGAAAAGCTGATTAGTGATAACACTATCATGATCTGCGTAAAAATCTCAAAGCGACGACCTATGGCAGTATTGTTATCCTCTACCATGTCTTTAATTGTTTTAAACAAGTTGACTCCTTTTTAATAGTACGATCGGCTCATCATCTTGTATTATAAGCATTATTTCCCCTGTTTACCCAGCCCAATTGAACCAACATTTACTGCTTCATGTAAAAAACTCAAGCATTGGGCAAATTTTTCTGTCTAAGCCATTTTTTTCGATCCGAACATAGCAAGCCAACGTAGGGTTCCGACGGCAACATTTTTCACTGATATTTTAGTCAAGACACTGTCAGTAACATATAAAATATAGCGAAATCACCCGATTCATTTGTCAAGTCGACTATTCATCAACCACACTTACATGCAATCATGTATTAAAATTATTTCCTTTGTAAGCGGATAACAAAATATGAAAACCCAAAGCAAAATGTTTTCTCTCCTGTTTGTGGCTCTTTTCATTGAATCCGTGGCCATGTCGTTTGTCCATTCTACCTACCTTGAAGTGGTCTTTATTGGTTTACCTGCGCTTATCGTTCCTCTTTATCTTATCAAGTCAGTGCCAACGAGCCCTCTTACCCGACACGTTTCAGCCATAGCAGCAATGATTTTTGCTTGTTTACATATTCATCAAATGAATGGCTTGATTGAGGTGCACTTTGAGATATTCATTTTGATGGCATTCTTAATTATTTTTAGTGACTGGAAGGTGTTTATCACTGCTGTGACGGTTGTAGCCGTCCATCATATGTCATTTTATTTTTTACAACTGAATAACGCTGGCGTTTACATCTTTGACGCTGACCGCTTAATGTTCTCAACGGTAATTATTCACGCTGTTTATGCTATCGTCGAGTCAATCGTGGCAGGTTTTATTGCTAAAACCTTAAGAGATGATAGTTACGTTGGCGCTGAGCTTGCTGCTATTACTAAGCAACTAACCCAAAACAAGCAGTCGATTGATTTAACGTTGCGAGTGGAAAGCAAAAAAAGTAAAACGCTACGTGGGTTTAACGAGCTGTTAACATTACTTAACACCCTTATTCACGACGTTAAAACCCAAGCCAAAGAATTAGTGGTAAACACCACAACCTTGGCTGAACTCAAAGAGTCTCTGAATACTTCGGCCAATGTTAAGCGACAAGAAACGGATAGCATTGCCTTATCCGTTGAGCAGATGCTTGACACCGTAAACATGATTGCCAATCAAGCTGGGCAACTTAGTAGTCAAATGACCCAAGCCAACACGTTAAGCCATTTGACCGAAAACAACGTCAATGACATTAACAGTAAAAACCAGCATCTATTAGATGCATTAAATGGGACCAGTGAACAAATACATCAGCTAGCACAAGCCAGTGACGTTATTACCAAAGTGCTTGAGGACATTACCAGCATTGCTGACCAAACTAACTTACTGGCACTAAATGCCGCCATCGAAGCGGCTCGAGCAGGTGAACAAGGCCGTGGCTTTGCCGTCGTTGCTGATGAAGTGAGGGCTTTAGCAAATCGCACTAAAGACAGTACTACTAAAATAGCCAAAACAGTTAGTGAGCTTAACACGCATTCAAAAAGCTCAACGCAAGCAATGCAGTCTTGTATCAGCATTGTTGACGACGTTATTGCTGTGGCAACGTCTGCCAATCAACAAATGAAAGAGACCTCACAATTGGTCAGCTCTGCAAATGAAATAGCAAATTCGGTGGCCAATTCCGTCAATGAACAATCTGAGGCTACCGCCAGTATTGCCGCCAGCACCGAAAACATGAAGTTGACCAGCCAAGACGATCTGTCACAAATTGCACAACTGTCCATTGAGACAGATAACATTAAGCGAGCCACCGAAAGCCTACAACATGATATTGAAAGCTTTAAATAACCCAGATCACAATCAACAAGTTAAGCGCCGCCATGTGGTCATAGTGTTACTGTGGATCATGAGTACGTTAATTGCTGCTATCTATTTTATCGGCGCGCGGTTAGTTGACTTCGATCCCACTGGTAAACTGAGACAACAAGATAGCCAAGATTTTGCATTATCATTATTGAAACAGATCCAGCTAGACCCTCTCAATATGGGCAATACCATTATCCACTTTACCGCTTCAGGCTGCGTGTGTAATTCCTATAGTCAAGCTCACAAACAAAGCCTAAACCAGCAAGCAATAAGCGACGGTTATCAAGTCATTAACCTGACAATGACAGCGGCTTTGCGTGAATTAGTCCCCGCAACCCCCGCCGCGCTGGTTATGAGTAATAAAGGTAAATTAGTCTATTTTGGTCCTTACTCAGAGGGCTTAGCTTGCTCAAGCTCGAATAGTCTTATTGAGTTAGCAATAAATAACTACAATAAAGGCTTCAACCCTGAGCTAATCATCGATAAAGCGAAAGGTTGCTACTGCCCAGTATAAAGTATGAATCAAACTAATTGAGACTGTAAGTCTATCGTTTTCCATGAGTAACATCATACAAAATGTCATCACTGGCTGTTAGAATAACCATGGTTTCAACAACATAATAAGGATTTTTATGATAAAACAACTAGCAACAGAAACAATCGCATTACTGGGTGGTAGCAAAAATATCACTGAAATTGACCACTGTATTACACGGGTGCGCGTTAAAGTGGCCGATTACGCTAAAGTCGACTTCGCCCAGTTAAGCAAAGAATATGACAGTGCGGTAAAAGGCGTTGTTGAAGGCAGTGTTCATCTCGTTGTTAATCAATATAAGCACGACTTTACTACCAGTGATATAGCAACCGAGCTTAAAGCGCTGAAAGGATAAAGCCCATTACAGTCGGCTAAATACTTTAATCGCATAAGGCTTACTCAGCTCGCTTTTTCACCGTTCAACAAGCGAGCTACAAAGGCACTTATTCAATATAATTAATTTTTTGAAATGGCTGATGTTGAACACAAGTAGTGATTTCGTTTGTGTAAATTGCCATTTCCTTCTAGCACATTTGAGGGGTAATTTAACCGTAATTCCAATAAGAATAAGAAATGGCTACTTGTACAACCCACTTTATTAATAACAAAATACCCATTAACCAACCCAATCTTCGCCCTTCTCTCCTAAGCTAACCATAAAGTAGCGTATCACTAACATTGACGAACACGGCTAAACTAAGTTAATGGCTAATAAAATAGCGATCCTTTTTTGAAATAACAAAGGGAAAGATGTTAGGTTAGTTAGCTCATCGCTTGTTAAGCAACCTTAACTCGGCGTTTTCTTATTCCGAGTCCAATTAATTAGCGCCACCATTAATTGTGTTAATAAGGATTTTTAGTTAACGATTTATTAAGGAGATAAAGAATGCCTGGAAATCAAGTCAATACTAAACATACTTTCAACATTAACGGCCAAGCTTACCATTACTACCCCCTATCCTGCGCGCAGACAACCAATCAAAATGACATTGCTCGCTTACCCGTTTCAATCAAAATATTATTAGAAAACTTGTTACGTCATCATGATAACGGAGCGGATAACCAAGCAGCTATTGACGCACTGATCAGCAGTGCCGGCCACGCCAGCAGCCAAGAGATTAACTATCAACCTGCGCGCGTGTTAATGCAGGACTTTACCGGCGTACCTGCGATTGTTGATCTTGCCGCTATGCGCGATGCATTAGTTAAGCAAGGGCTAGACCCGCAAAAAGTAAATCCGCTAGCCAAAGTTGATCTCGTCATCGATCACTCAGTTAACGTCGATAAGTTTGCTAACTCATCAGCATTTAAAGAAAATGTCGCCATTGAAATGGCACGAAACGACGAGCGTTATGCCTTTTTAAAATGGGGCCAGCAAAATTTTCATAACTTTAGCGTAGTGCCGCCAGGTACCGGCATTTGTCATCAGGTCAATCTTGAATATCTCGCTAAGGTGGCATGGACTGAAACCAACGAAAACGAATGCGTGGTTTATCCCGATACACTGGTTGGAACCGACAGCCATACCACTATGATTAATGGTTTGGGCGTACTCGGCTGGGGCGTAGGCGGCATTGAGGCTGAAGCTGTGATGCTCGGTCAGCCAATTTCTATGCAAATACCCGATGTGGTTGGCTTTGAGCTAACCGGTAAACTAGCAGAAGGGATCACCGCAACTGACTTAGTGCTCCAAGTGGTGCAAATGCTAAGGCAACATGGCGTGGTCGGCAAATTTGTCGAGTTTTATGGCGCGGGCCTGTCGCATTTACCATTGGCAGATCGCGCCACCATTGCCAATATGGCGCCGGAATATGGCGCCACTTGTGGGTTTTTCCCGGTCGATCAGCAAACCCTTGATTACTTAGCCCTAACAGGCCGCGATCAGCAAACAATCGCACTGGTGGAGCACTACTGTAAATTACAAGGGCTATGGCGCGATGAAAACACCGTTAAGCCAGATTTCTCTGAAACCCTATCCCTAGACATCAGTACAGTGGAGCCAAACCTCGCGGGACCCAGTCGTCCCCAAGACCGCGTACCGATGCGCCAGCTTAAAACAGCGACCGATGATTTTATTGCACTGAAAGGTAAAGAGGCGCAAAAATCGACTGCATTTCCACTTAAAAGTAGCGAACAAACGCTTAGTAATCAGACTCTGAGCCATGGCGATCTCGTGATTGCTGCTATCACATCCTGTACCAATACTTCTAACCCTGCAGTGATGCTCGCGGCAGGACTACTCGCAAAAAAAGCCATCGACAAGGGACTTGTCACCAAACCATGGGTTAAAACTTCCCTCGCCCCCGGCTCACGAGTGGTCACCGATTATTTACAAGCCACCGGTTTACAGCAATCGTTAGACACATTAGGTTTTAATTTGGTTGGCTACGGTTGCACAACCTGCATTGGTAATTCCGGCCCGCTGCCCGTGGCGGTGCAAGAATGCATAGTAGAAAACGATCTGATTGTCTGCGCGGCATTATCGGGTAACCGTAACTTTGAAGGCCGAATCCATCCACTGGTCAAAGCGTCATGGTTAGCGTCGCCGCCATTAGTCGTTGCGTATGCATTAGCGGGCACCACGCGTATCGATCTCACGCAAGATCCTATTGCCACTAGCGCTGACGGCGAAAGAGTCTACCTAAAAGACATCTGGCCCAGTAATGCTGAAATTACCGAGTGCCTTAACAGCGTCAGTCATCAAATGTTTGAACAGCGCTATAGTGCTGTTTTTGATGGTGACCAAATATGGCAAGCAATTGAAGCAGGTAAACAGGCTAATTATGCCTTTTCAGAGCAGTCTACTTATATCCAATTACCGCCGTTCTTTGAACCGGAGTATCGCGATAATAACAGCAACATTGTTAACGCTCCTATCCTCGTGATGCTGGGAGATTCAGTGACCACGGATCATATCTCACCTGCTGGCGCGATAGCCAAAGACAGCGCTGCAGCTGATTATTTACGCAGTAATGGTGTAAATGAGGCCGATTTCAACTCTTACGGCTCACGACGCGGTAACCATCAAGTCATGATGCGTGGCACCTTCGCCAATATTCGCATCCGCAATGAAATGACACCCGAGTGCGAAGGCAGCTATACCCATCTCCAAGGTCAGTCTACGCCCTTATTTATCTATGATGCGGCCATGGCATACCAGCAAGAAAAACGTGCCAGTGTCGTCATTGCCGGTAAAGAGTATGGCACCGGCTCAAGCCGAGACTGGGCCGCGAAAGGCACGCTATTACTCGGGGTTAAAGCCGTGATAGCAGAAAGTTTTGAACGCATTCACCGCTCTAACCTTGCTGGTATGGGCGTGTTGCCATTACAGTTTATGCCGGGTGAAGACAGAAAGACATTACAGTTAACTGGTAATGAGTCGTTCGACATTTTAGGTTTGGACAAAAAAATGCAGGCCAATCAAACCTTAAATGCGGTGATCCATTATCCGTCCGGTGAGCAGCGTAACATTCAATTACGGTCGCGACTCGATACCGCGGTAGAAGTTGAATATTATCGCGCCGGCGGCGTGCTGACTTATGTGCTTAATCGCATGGCTGTTGAGCGTTAAGGCTAAACGTAAACCTGATGGGCCGGCAGGCCCATCAATTACCTTGCTGTTCCCCTCTTTGGGTTGCCTACTTTGAATTGAAGGAAATAAAATGGATTTACAATACCGCACAGAAAAAGACAGTTTAGGTGAAGTAAAAGTGCCATCAAACGCCTTGTTTAGCGCACAAACTCAACGCGCCAAAGATAACTTCAACATTAGTAGTCTGCTGATGCCCGCCCAATTTATTCAAAGTCTCGGCCTGATTAAAGCTTCTGCCGCCAAAGTGAATGGCCAATTGGGTTTACTGGAGCCAACCGTTGCAGATGCCATCTATCACGCTGCAATGACTTTAGCTGCAGGTCAGCATATTGAACAGTTTCCCGTCGACGTATTTCAAACTGGCTCGGGCACCAGTACCAATATGAACGCCAATGAAGTGATCGCCACCCTTGCCAGCGAACAACTCAAACAAAGTATTCACCCCAATGATGCGGTAAATTGCAGTCAGAGTAGTAATGATGTCATTCCAACGGCTATTCACGTCAGTGCGCAATTGGCCATTTCACAACAACTACTCCCTGCTTTAACTAAGCTACAAGCAACGTTAGCAGCAAAAGAACAAGACGTGGCTGGCCAGCTTAAAACCGGCCGTACCCATCTAATGGATGCCATGCCTCTGAGCTTAGCGCAAGAGCTTTCTGGCTGGCACGCGCAATTATCCCTAGCGGCAAATCGAATTACTGATAGTCAAAAAAGATTATGCCAAATAGCACAAGGTGGAACCGCCGTTGGCACAGGAGTCAATGCCCCCGATGATTTCGCCGCACTATTTGCCCAGCAATTATCAACCTTAACTGGTCAACCATTTAGCAGCGCCGATAACTTATTTAGTGCACTGAGTAGTCAAGATACCGCGGTTGAGGTATCAGGCCAACTAAAAGCATTAGCAGTCGCGTTAATGAAAATAGCCAATGATCTGCGCTGGATGAACAGTGGCCCGTTAACCGGCCTTGCTGAAATAACCCTTAAACCGCTGCAACCAGGTAGCAGTATCATGCCCGGCAAAATTAATCCCGTACTGCCTGAGGCCGTGGCAATGGCAGCGGCACAGGTGATAGGTAATGACACAACGATTACGATTGCTGGCGGCTCAGGCAATTTTCAATTAAATGTAATGTTACCTGTAATTGCTTTCAACTTATTGCAAAGTATTGAATTACTCACCGGAAGCTGCGACGCCTTAATGACCACCATAGCTGATTTTACAGTGAATACTAGCCAGTTAGAGCAAAGCTTAGCTCGTAACCCTATCTTAGCGACCGCCCTGAATAACGAAATTGGCTATAACAAGGCAGCCGAGATAGCTAAGCGTGCCTACGCGGAAAAGCGCCCAATATTAGATGTCGCAAAAGAGATGACCGATTTAGACGAGGCTTATTTAGCTAAGTTGCTCAACCCCGAAGCCTTAATTTAGCATGATTAACATGCTCCCTCTCCAGAGCCAACAAACCCTTTAATGGGCCATTGCGCTGATAGCAGCCGCAATGGTTCATCAAAAGAGCATATTGGCAAATACTCACATCAATAAGCTGCCATTCACTCCTTGCTCTTTTCCCTTAAACACCTCCCTTAGTACAGAGAGAATAAATACTCAGAGAGTACTCTGGCAGACAGCGCCCAGCCAGAATCAACAACACAAAACAGTTTAAATCACCTAGTGCTTTTCCCCTACTTGGATCTATTTTTATCAAGCTACACTAAAGTAATTATCAAATAAAAGGAGGTGTTAATGGCGAAGTTAAATCTTTTATAAATGACATTAACCCTCACCTACAACCCAAGTTAATTGCGTCGGGTTCCAGGGTGAATAAAAGGAATGAGACCATGCAAACGATTGTTAAAAAGCTTAGCTATTTTCCATTAACACTCACCCTTGCCGCAGTGATATCGGGCTGTGATTCAAACACGGCTGAAATTCACTGGACCAGCTATGGGGTGCCGCACATTAAAGCCAATAACTACACGGCACTGGGCAAAGGGCTGGGTTACGTGATGGCACAAGACCGCGCGTGTAACTACCTTGACGGTATTATTACCGCAAAAGGCGAGCGCGCTAAGTTCCTAGGAGCAGGTATCAATAATGCCAACATTACCTCCGACTTTGCTTATCTACACTTAGCCACTTACCAAAATGCAAAAACAAACTTTCAGCAACTTGATCCTAGAAGCCAAGCGTTGATGACTGGCTTTACTAAAGGATTTAATCATGCGGTACAGAAAAATAAACATTACGCAAAAGAGTGTGCAGCACTCGTGCAACCGATAGATCAATACGATCTGTATGCACTTAACCAATCATTAAATTACTGGGCATTTGTTGAAGTATTCTTGGCTGAGATTGGCTCAGCACAACCAACGGCACCCAGCGCGAACAAGCGGCTATTAAACAAGCCCGATTCGTTCCTTGATAAAATGAAGGGCAGCAACGGTTGGGCATTAGGTAAAGCAATGACCGACAGCGGTAAAGGCATGCTACTGTCAAATACACATCTGCCCCATGGCGGCAAATTTGCTTGGTATGAAGCGCAGCTCACTATCCCTGACGAACTGAATGTCTATGGCAGTTTTTTACCCGGTTTTGTTACTCCTGCCCTTGGCTTTAATGAGCGCTTCGCTTGGACGCACACTTGGACCAACTCAACGCCAGGCTCGGTTTACACGTTAACTCCCGCCGTTGATCAAGCATTAGCGTACCAATATGGCAATCAAGTTAAGCCACTGCAAGCCAACAACTATCAGATTAGTGTTAAACAACCCAATGGCTCATTATCTGAGCTATCACGTACCTTATATTCAAGTCACTACGGGCCAATCATCGAATTTACGGCACAAGGTGGATTTGTCAGCTTGAAAGATGGTGCCAGCCAACGCAGTGATCAAACTGATTACTGGCTAAAATTAGCCCTAAGTCAAAATGTAGATGACGCCATCGCTTTAAATGAACTAGGCTATCGCACTGGCTCACAAAATATAGTGATGTCAGATGATCAAGGCAATACCTTCTATGCTGACTTGGCATCCGTGCCTGATCTCAGTGCAACAGCGTGGTCAATCATCAACGCAGTACCTGAATTACGCGCTTGGGGCGGTGTATTACTCGACGGATCTAATCCCGTCTTTGAGTGGCAACAAGCCGTTCCTTTTAACCAAGTACCACAACGCCAATCTGAACATTATGTACAAAATGCCAATGAATCCCCTTGGCTGGTTAATATCGAAAACCCCATTGTTGGCTATTCGCCCCTATATGGACCCAGTGAATACCCGCAATCACCACGCACTCGATTAAGTGTGGCAATGCTTGAGCAATTTAAAACAAGTGGTAAAAAAGTCGCCCTAGGGGATCTGCAACATACCATGGCCGACAAGCGCATCTTTCAAGCTGAGTTGGTCATTGAAGACTTGATCCAACGCTGCCAAAGCTATGATCAAGTGCAAGTGAACGACGAGACTGTCAACATAACACAAGCTTGCCAAGTACTATCGAACTGGGACAAAAAAGCCAATATCGACAGCGTTGGCACTCATATATTCAGAGAATACGCCTTGCAGTTTTACAAAATTCGCGATTTGGCCAGTTGTAATGGCCAATGTTGGCTAACTCAATTTGACCCACAAGATCCGGTTAATACACCGGCTGGTTTGCCCGCGGTATCAGATCCAACTACCGATCTTCATCTGGTCGCATTAGCCAAAGCAGTCATCCAGCTTAACCAAGCTAATATTCCTTTAAACGCCCCTTTAGGCAACATTCAATCCCTCGTCAAAGGTGAAGCGGAGTATCCTATTGCGGGTGGGTATGGTGACGTGACAGGCAGCTTTAGTACTGTTGCCGATAACATGTCGCAAAACCCTGCTAATGCACTAACGGAAAAAGGCTATCGCATTAATGTTGGCGACAGCTTTATCTTTCTCGCGGAGTTCACCGACCAAGGTGTAAATGGACGAAGTGTGCTGCTTTATAGTCAATCAAATAATCCAAACTCACCCCACTACTTTGATCAAGCCCCCTTAATCGAAGGCGCGCAATACAAACCAATACGGTTTAAGCAAACCGACATACTCACCGATGAGGATTACCGCTTTGAGCTGGTTTATATTAAATAACCGCAGGTTCCTAAGCAGTTTAAACAAGGGACTTGTCTAAGATCGAGCCAAAAACACTGCCCCTGAGCAACGAGTAATCATTGCGCAGGGGCCTTGAAATAACCATTGAAGTACAAGACTTTTGGATAAAAATCATTTTGGACAATAAACTACCCATTTCACTTTTTATCAAAATGCTTCAAGGTTATGTGGTGCAGGAGGCGAGAAACCTCTGGCAAGCAATCATGGCTTTTTACATGAAAATTCAAGGGCTCTTTCAGGATCATTAGGCAAAGACCAACCTGGTCCAGTGCTGAGTTCATAATCTAATCTCAACATCTCATTTTCATGAATTACAATAGGGGCGCATCGACGAAAACGAGTACAAATACAGTACTCACCCGTCTCTAGTTCATGTTCATAAAAACCTTTCTCGTCACTTTGTATTGACACTAATGGTGTCACGGCTTCATTTAGATCCATTGAAGGTTGATCATAAAAAATATCAATGTTGAAACCTGAGGCAAATTCAACATGGTTATCACCAATATCATCATGGCTAGTTATCGCACCAAAAACCCCCTGAGTAATTGAGAGTTTATTTTTCACATCTAGTGGCACGGGTTGGTTATCTGAGGACTCACTAGTGCAAGAAATTAAAAAACACGCAAAAATGGGCAATATTGATTTAGGAAAAAATTTGTTGCTTAGATAGTTCATTCTTCACTCTTATAATTGGCTTAGTCTAACTGAAATGTCTTTAAGGTGTCTGTTTAGCAAGTTAACTGACCAGGGTAACTAATGGACATTAAAGAATCCTACCAAAAAAAATTATATATTTTTGACTAAATTTTACTAATGATAAACAGCGCTCTTTCTTTAACTGAAACCTTAGGCACTTCAATTAAGTCATAGCCAAATTTAATATATGCGCTCACCATTTCATGGTATGTCGCGATTGCTTCAATGAAGTCCTGCTTTCGTTCAGCGTCATATTCATAGATTTCTTCCCAAGGTGGAAAAATGAAAACTTTACGGCAATAAATTAGTTCACCACATTTCGCTAGCAAAAGATCCGATATAGGTATGCGCTCAAGTTTACTGTACCCATACGAGTCGATAATACTTCGGTCGTAGAGCGTAATTTCAGAACCACCAAAGTTCTCGTAATTATCGATTTCTTCAAGAACCATTTCGTCTCGAAATGCAGCCTTGTCCAACCAAGGTAATGCCGTACCTTGCGATTCTACTTGGGCTTGGATAACTTTTCGCCCAACTTCAGGTACACTCGCGTACCCAATCTGGCGTAGATATTCGATAACTGAAGTCTTTCCTGAACCTGGGCCACCTGTAAAAACTACTCGATTATTCAAACAAAACTCCATAGACGGTTAACGCCGTAATTTGCGACTTTCGAAAGTGGAGACCGAAGGCCGGAGCTTTTGACAGCCCGACACCTATTCTTATTGTTATGTGGTTCTTGGCGCGAACATGATGATTGCCATTCCCAGCATCGCTACACAAACACCTACTATGTCCCATAGGCTAGGTCGAATACCGTCTACGACCCACAGCCATAAGATAGCTACGAAAATGTAAACACCGCCATATGCTGCATAAACTCTACCTGCTGCTGTTGGATGTAAAGACAATAACCATGCAAATAGAACAAGGCAGAAAGCTGCTGGTACCAATAACCAAACAGATTTATCCTCTTTCAGCCAAAGATATGGCAAATAACAGCCTAAAATTTCTGCAATAGCTGTTACAAAGAAAAGACCTATCGTTTTGATTTCTAGCAACTTAAACTCCTATTAATGCTGCAACCACAATCGTGGTAGAGCGACCCATTACTGGGCCGACCCCACACAGTTCCGGACGTGCGCTGATTTAAAAACACAAGACCGCATCGAGCTTTTGCGCTCTTAAGTTATATATTCGCGCGTGTAAATCACCACGCACCTAGTACCAATCTACGTGAATAAATCGCTTACTCACTCTTGGTCTTTCTATGGCCTAATACATTAGCATCTTCTTGAAATTACACCAATTGTAACTTCGTCTGCCACTTCGCCTATTCAACCATTTATATAAACTGTGCAGCACATAAATTTACAGCCTATCTAGGCTGAGTCTTTTGTCAGGCAGGCCAAAGTTTACTGCACCAAATACAGTGCTTGCTATTGCCGTTGCTGCAACAGCTACTGGGAATTGAGCCACTGAGCCAACCGACGCGAACTTGCCCTTACATCCCTCCAGTTCGTCTTGAGAAAGGCATTCAGGCGAAGCGCAGTTAACGCTCAATGCAGCAATTTACTTAATAAGAAAGGAAATCGAGCTTATCGAGGCTCCGGGGATAATCCGAGCATTGTCCAACACTTGAATATGGGGGGTCGGCTTCGCGACACCTATTCTTATCTGTTAGGCACTTTCTTCACCAAGCCATATTTTTTCTACGTACCCAGGTTCTTTCAGCTTTTTGAGTTGTTTTACCAAACCAGCCACACTAAGTTTCTTAAGTGCTTCTGGTAGCTCATTGTTTAGTATTTTGTATACACTTGACCAATCGGCCTCTGTTTCAACTCTGCCATGATCGAATCTCAATAGCTCTGAGTTATATTCTAGTTTTTTATTAAAGCTATCAGGTGTCAGTTTGTATGGATACTCCATTGGTTTAGTTGCATATTTCTTTTTAGGAGCATCCATGAACCCAAAGTCTTTGGGTCTAGCACAAAGCACGAAAGCTTTTGTTCCAGCTTGTTGAAATCTCCCACCTAAGCCGATGTACCCAATAACCCAATTATCAAGCTCTTTAAACGCAAGGGCTTTACCGATGAATTCGAATCCATCTCTCTCTAGCTGATTCAAAAAGTCGGTGTAATTCATTTTATGCCTAACGCCCGTAGCTGCTCCGACTGCCTGCGATTGTTATACGCTCTAAGATGCATGAGTAACTTTTCCCGATTTTATTTCAAACTCAGAATTTTCTTTACGAAAGCATTCACCTGAAAACTGTGAGAAATCTGTGTAACGTGATATTTCTTTGTAAGCAACGACGCTTGAGTCGCCGGTAAATACTGCTAGTGTAATACCGTCGTTGAGATTGATACGACTATTAGCCTCTAAGTCCCACTCAAAGCCAAGGACCTCTTTCGCCTAGCATTAGTTGAATATGGGCCAAAAAAACAGACTTTGTCCCATTTGGCATTCACCGCTTGAATGAAATTAAAGCCGCCCGCGTCCCTATCGATCTTTAGCATGTAGTCATAGCTATCGCTTTTACTACACGCGCCACAAGATATTAAAACAAGTATTGGAAGTATATTTCTCATTTCGTATAACGCTTCAAGCTGGGGGGGTGGGAGTGCAGTGAGTACAAGTCCCTAGACTTGACTTGTTAGCAGCTATGTCCACAAGGCCCACCTTATTTTAATTAAACGGATTAGCATGTTATTTTCTAACTCAAAGCTATCCTCTTCAGATGTATCTGATTCGGTGTAGCTAATCCACCATTTATATAATTCGTCTATCTCAACTTTTGCTAGTCGATGCTTTTCATCTGCATTCCAATCCGTATTTCCAAGAGCCAAGTCTTCTTTCTCTACGAAGTCTTTTAGTAGCTGAAAACAGGCATGCAAAAGTATGGAATCTTTATCCCGCCAATCATCATTTAATGATTCAATTTTTAACAGATTACTTGGTTGCATGATGGTAACTTCTGGCTGCTAACGAGACTGTAGAATAACTCCAACAGCCAAGTTTGACTAATAACAGGGCCTTGCAATCAATCCTAAGCGCTTTTAAGAAAATAGGTAATGCATTTGGAACCCATAAAACAGGCTATATTTCTTAAAAAGAAAAATTCTACAGCCTCAACGCCGAATTAAGCTGCTACCAACGCACGATGTCATTAAAAGCAATGCACCGTAACCACCAAACTCTTTGGAACCAATTTAGCCACCCGTTGGTAGTCAGGCTTGAATTTCTTGTTATAACACGCCTCAATATTTGCATTTACAAGTTAATTGTGTCCTTTGGATGATGGATACCATCGTAAATTTTGACTGGCTCCAAATCATAGGGATTAACACCTTCGAGACACGCAACATTAATTGCGAATTGATGCGGGTTAGAACGTCTTTGATGATGAGTATATATGCCGCAAGTTTTACAAAAGTAATGTTTTGCCGTCATCGTATTGAATTGATAAAGGGTCAAGTTATCTTCACCTTTTACAATTTTGAGGTTTTCAAGCAAAACAGAAGCAGCAATTGCTCCACGCTTCCGACACATGGAACATGAACAGCGACGAGGATCCTCTAGACCGTTTGGCATCGCCAGCTCTAACTCCACTGCACCACAGTGACATTTTGCATTGTGTACTCTTTTTATGTCCATATTATTACCTCCATGCTGACACTCCGGAAAGTGTTATAACGAGACTGTAGAATAACTCCAACAGCCCGATTTGACTAAAAAACAGGGCCCAGCAATCAATCCTAAGCGCTTTTAAGAAAATAGGTAATGCATTTGAACCCATAAAACAGGCTATATTGCTTAAAAAGAAAAATTCTACAGCCTCAACGCCGAATTAAGGTGTGAAGCACGCTACCACGACACTCAATTTGAACACCGTAAACACTAAATTAGACCCAGACTAAAAATGCCAAGCGTGCTGAATCACTCTTAAATTGTTATACGAATTTTTCCTCCAGTTCCCTTGTCATAAAATGACTATGAGGATCTAGTTCGTAATCGGAGAATGGCTCGCAATAGCTGAACCCAAACTTTTCATACAAATTTCTTGCTGGTCGAAAGAATTCCTGAGTACCTGTTTCTAAACTAACCCTCTGATATCCTTTATCAACCGCTAAATTCAATGCATGGACTAGAAGCTTAGTAGCAACACCACACTTTCTAGAAGTGCTGGAAGTTCTCATCGATTTTAATTCGATATGCTGAGGGGTTAATTGCTTGATAGCAAGACAACCTTGTAGTTCTCCGCCAGACCAACCACTAAAGAACGTAATATCTGGCGATTTAAGCGCATTAACGTCAAGAGCATGAACACTTTCTGGCGGTGAAGTCGCATACATATCCGCTAAGTGCTCTTCGAGAAGCTTAATGACTTCACCACCCGATAGGTCGTCTATTTTGATTTCCATATTCCGAATTTTCCTTATTCGTATAACGCCCACCTCTAGCGAATCCCCACAAAATATCTTTCGCTATCAAATATATAGAAACGCACCTCGTTGTGTTATCTAATTAATTTCGCCAAAAACAAACCAGATTACAACGAGATGCGTGAACTTAATATCATACACCAACAGCTACAA
>NZ_JAUOPX010000210.1:0-250 GCF_030547455.1 Motilimonas sp. 1_MG-2023
AGTCTAGTGAGATATATAAACAAAAATTAACTCAGTTACAGCAACGTGAACAATCGACACCAGAGTCACATCAAATCACTGTCGTTTCAGATTATACTCTTCCTTATAACCCTACACCACGCTCGGAATCACCGCGTAAACAATCATTAACAAACATTACAGCCAAAACTACACATTTCTAACGGTCATCATCCTCGGAGAATAAAGCATTGAATTACTCGGTGTGGACACAATCGCCACCTCAGCTGCC
>NZ_JAUOPX010000211.1:0-250 GCF_030547455.1 Motilimonas sp. 1_MG-2023
TTTGGGCTTATAATGCGGTTATTTTTATGCGTTTAAATCTTATTTTAAAAATAAATTTACACGTTAATTTTAGAAAACATTTAAAAACTGTTTTAATGAGCATGTGTTTTTTGTTTTTGTTATTTTAAACAATTTTGTTTGTTTGGGACACTTTTTTTATTTTTTCGGTGGACATTAAAAATTATCGATTTAATGTGAGCCGCTTTTTTATGCTGTTGTACTTTTTTTAAATGGCATTTGTGCTTTGTAC
>NZ_JAUOPX010000212.1:0-250 GCF_030547455.1 Motilimonas sp. 1_MG-2023
GTAGTTGGTTGTTTTATTGTTGAGGGTGTTAAATTCAAGGTTGTTTTTAGTTATATTTTTTCTGGTACAATATTCCGCCTTATTGTCTTGTGGTCTATTTTATGTTATTTTTCATGCTTTTAACTGTATGCGGAGAATTCTTACTTTTTTATTTGTGCATATTTTTTGTCTTGTTTTTCTATATTGTTTCTTGTTTAATAGCTTTCATATTAATTTTTTTTATGGTTTTTGTTTTCACTTGTATTTTCTC
>NZ_JAUOPX010000213.1:0-250 GCF_030547455.1 Motilimonas sp. 1_MG-2023
AAATTTATATGAGAAGGGTAAATTTTTATCTTGTTTAGTGATTATTAATTATATTATGATGTTGGTTCTTTGGGTTTATGTTGTTGATTTATTTATTGGTGCTATAGGATTTACTATACTCTTAGTAATTGTTTCTGTTTTTTTTATTATAAATCCATTCGTTTTTTACATGGGTTGTTCTATTTAATTATTTTAATTAATATACACACCTACTAACACACTATAATCCACACCCCCCCCCCCCCCCCCC
>NZ_JAUOPX010000214.1:0-250 GCF_030547455.1 Motilimonas sp. 1_MG-2023
TACAAAAAATCATCATTTAAATTAACAAAAACATAGAATAAATAGATAAAGAAAAAAATTTATCAAATACACAATTAACACCAAAGTCCATATAATAATTTATCATAAATAATTAATAAAAATACAAAAAAAAAAAAACAATAACGCGAAAAAACAACTCAAAAAAAATCAAAAAAAATTTAAAATCACTTCCAAAAAAATTATACAAAAAACCAACCACAATACATATATCTCTTAAAAAAATCAGAAG
>NZ_JAUOPX010000215.1:0-249 GCF_030547455.1 Motilimonas sp. 1_MG-2023
TTTGCCAAGGCGAGTGCGGCACACTTGCTGCCTCTTCGCGCTATCAATCCCTTTAACCACCGCTCTTTCTCGGTCGTTGGCTCGCGATGTTTGAGCTTACATACCACCGAGCGGGCTCCTACAAATAAGCAACTGCGCAAGGTGCTACCTTGTTGTTTTGCTATTCGCCCCATTCTCCCTTTTTCACCGCTGGAATGTTGCACGGGTGTCAGCCCTATACAAGCCGCCGCATTGCGACCACTGTCGTAA
>NZ_JAUOPX010000216.1:0-249 GCF_030547455.1 Motilimonas sp. 1_MG-2023
CAAGTATTGCTAAAGACTATGGTCGAGCATGAGGTGAAGACTATTGTCTTCTCCTCCACTGCCGCAACTTATGGAGAGCCCGAATCCGTTCCAATTACGGAGACAATACCGACAAAGCCAACCAGCACGTACGGCGAAACAAAATTAACAATGGAAAAGCTGATGAAGTGGACAGAGCGAGCACATGGAATTAAGTATGTATCCTTGCGTTACTTTAATGTTGCTGGCGCCCGGCACTCAGGTGAAATT
>NZ_JAUOPX010000217.1:0-249 GCF_030547455.1 Motilimonas sp. 1_MG-2023
GTAGGTAGAATACATCACCTGGGTATGCTTCTCGGGCTGGTGGAAGCTTAAGCAATAGTTAGATCTGACGGTAAGCATCAGCTTGCTTAGATAGATCATCATATACGATCTACGCGTCTTCACCTCGGTCACGGAAGTACTCACCCATGGTTCAACCAGAGTTAGGCGCTAGGTATTGTAGTGCAGCTGGTTCAGAAGCAGAGGCAACTTCAACGTTAGTGTTAGCTTGCGCGCCGTGCTCTTCAAGCT
>NZ_JAUOPX010000218.1:0-249 GCF_030547455.1 Motilimonas sp. 1_MG-2023
TTTGTAATGTTGCTTTGGCCGCATTTATTTGCGACTTAAATGACTCCCAGCTCATTATCTATGTTTTTTTTTATGTCCTGACACAATAATTTTGTCTCAGTATAGGGGTTTATACTGGAGAACCCTTGCTCATCAAACACAAAGGTGACTTCGCTATTGGAGCTGCGGCTCCACATTTGTATTGTTAACCACCAAGCGCGGAGATAAATAAAGCTAATGGTTTCAAGCACGACTAAGACTAGCAAGATA
>NZ_JAUOPX010000219.1:0-249 GCF_030547455.1 Motilimonas sp. 1_MG-2023
TATATCGTTAAGCCACAACGGGTTATCCAAACATAACTGTAATTTGTTGATATTGCAGGCCTAGTCGCTGTTGAATCAAAAGGCGAAGGATTTGTTAATAAGTTCCTTGATAACATTCGTGAAACAGATGCATTTGGACATGTTGTAAGTTGCTTTGAATATGACATTATTGTTCTTTTTTCAGGTAAAGTAGACCCAGCTGTTGTTATAGTTACGATCAATACTGAATTAGAACTAGCTGATTTTGTC
>NZ_JAUOPX010000024.1:0-67806 GCF_030547455.1 Motilimonas sp. 1_MG-2023
TCAGGCTCATATCATTTCCTTAATCTATTGACGTTATTGTCTCAAAATTAAGTGTCCGATGGGATTAGACCAGAACAACCTAAACCTTCCTCGCCAACGCCCCCGTCTGGCGTAAGCGTTCAATTAACCACACAATACGCCCCACATTTTCCATAGTACTTATTTCTAAGGAGCGACTGTCTGGTGTTACGAAGAAATTAAATTTGCTTTGTAGCAGAGCAAGGGTGATTCACCTCATTCCCACAACGCACAAAATACGTATCATGGATACAAGAGGTAAGTCAGTTTGGAGCGACAATATTTTCCAACATCAGATACTTACATGTTGAAGCACATTGATGTTATATCACGTGCAGTGAAAATAGACGGAAAATTCGCGATTAGTTAGCCAGACGATAACACTTTTCCTGTCGAAAACTGTAGATAAAATGACTTATTTGTAGCATAAAAATCGAACAAGTCTTGCTACAATAAATAAGGTTACCAATCTGGCTAAGCTTTAAAAAAAATAGTTCTACCAATAATAGATATACTAATTATTAAAGCTTGAAGTCATTATTTCATATGAAGCCTCTTTACCTCCCACTTTTATTTCATCAATAAATAGTGTTCTCGATTTAATCTCTGGATTCAACTCCCAATCCCATCGATATAATCCCCACTTAGGATAAGTATTATGGTTATAAGAGTCTACCGAATAACCAACAGGTCCAGAATAATTAACAACTAAATTTCCGTTTTGCCATATTTTAACAAATCCATTTACTGGGTGGTGATAAACATTAAATACCCAATCAACCCAGACCAACCTCTCGTAATCAGAAATAATAAAAAGAGTCTTCTTCACTAATGGAATGGGTACTTTATCAGAACCCGCAACTTTAAAGCGATACTTGCCCTCAGCTGTAATCAAAGCGTACGGGGTAGATATATCTCTTTCCCAATTACCGTCAGAAGGTGATGTGTGGACCTGAAAAATACTTTCAGCCCCTTTACTATAATCATAATCTCCACTCAGCATTGTAGAAAACGAAAACCATCGCTCAGCATACTCTTCAGAGATCAAGTCTCCCACTATTTCGGCCCTATGTGAGCCATGTACAAGAGGGTCTGAAATACTATTAAGTTTAAATTTGGCCGCGGCAAGTCCTCGCCTCACATATGAGGGAGCAGTTATTTTTTCGATGGAATAGCCTATATTGTCAGGGTATGCGACTTCATACTCATGCTGCGACGGGAAGAAATGATCCCAATTTACAACTTTAGTTACTACTGGCAATGGAGGCTGATAATTATTGTTAAGCTCATCACCTTTGAATAAAAAAGGTGCTGTTTTTATATTAATGTTTCCTTTAATAAATTGATTGAGCGTTGTTAACCTTAAAAATTCTTCGTTGTATAGCTCTCCACCATCAGGTTCAGAAATATCAAAATAACGGTTATTTTCTAGTACAAAGTTATCAATCATCCCCTCCGTGTATGGGTTTAAACGAATCACTTGGTAATATTTTGGTGTATTATTACCTCCCATTAGCGTGTCGTGGTAAATGCCTTCAAAGTAATTATCGCGAATATTAACTTCGCCTACTGGTACATTTATAGGATTGTTAACTAAGTTTTGGTCAAATGGTTTTAGTCTAATACCATAGCGACTATTTTTAATAAAATTATTAACTATAAAAATGCTATCTATAACTTTTTCATCGAAATATTTTGCTGGCGTTACATTTACCGAAAAGCCTCTTATGCCTGAAAAGCCATTGTTTTTCACAGTGATAGAGCGATAAGTATTAAATAGAATTGCATCAGATTTCGAGTCAATAAATTTGTTACTCAATACTGTTACATCTGTTGATGGTTCATCTGATACTAACTTCAATCCATAAATGACATCATAAAAATTATTATTCGTAATCGATATTGAGTCAGTTGAAGTATATCCTTTTAAATAATTGGCGGTTGAAACGCCAACGCACTCGGAAAAATTATTACTGTCTATTCTTGTGTTAATTGAAGCTCTACCAGGTGGTGGGAGATTGGTTGAAGATGTAACTCTAATGCATGCATCGCCAAAGCCATGGAAAGAGCTGTTTTTTATGATGGTCCCGTTAGATGAACTGATCAGGAGCCCATCATTTTTATCTATAATCTCACTGTTAGTCGTGTAAATCCCTTTAAAATTTATATTATCTATCGTAAATTGCTCTATTGCTTCTAAGTTCCATAATGCGTTGCCACTAAATTTCCCTTTGTTCGGAGAGATTAGTTTCGTGACAAAAGTAGAATCAGTACCAACAAAAGTCACATTCTTAGGAAAGTTATCCGGAAAAATAATTTCCGACTCAAAATGGTATTCTCCGGATGGGAAATAGATAATATCATTAGTTTCAGCTGATTCTAGCAATCTTATCATTGCGCCACTATCGTCGGTTAAGTCATCACTAATGAAGCCGTAATCTAAAACATTCTTAGTGTATTTGAAATCAGGTGCACCTGTTGGAGCTATAGTTGGCTCTAAAGTAGGGGCTGTAGTGGGTAAAATTGGTGGCTCTGTTGGTATAGGTGTTGGTACCACCGTAGGCACAGGTGTTGGTATCACTGTAGGCACAGGTGTTGGTACCACTGTAGGCACAACAGGTGGGACTGGTGTTGGTGCCGTAGTAGGTACGACAGATGGCACAGATGTTGGTAAAACAGTCGGAACCGCTGTGGGTATTGCTGTTGGGGTAACAGTTGGGCCAGTATAGTCTTGGCTAGGCTCAATCCACTCGTTAATCGGATAAGTTAACACTGGTTGAATAGAAGGATCCGCGGAATAATTTTGAACATACTGAAATAAAGTGTCCAGCCAAGGTTCTAAATTTTCACCATCACCAATGTATGCTCTAGCATTGCGAGTATTGAATTTATTTTGAAAATTTGTATTTGGTACAGAATCAATAAATGGATCATCTTTCAAAGATATTTGGAGTGCTGTTTCGATTTTTGAAACGGCATCAGCTTTCGATAAAACGCCATCGCTACTATCAATATACTTCACAATCAAAGTTGAAAGAGGGGTGACATGGCAACGATGGCGCTCTGTTAGATTGTCACAAACAGCCGTCATATTCGCTTGAAAAACTCGTCCATCAGAAAACGACCCAGAGAGCGCGTCAATTTTAACTCTATAGGTATCTAATTCTAGAGAATTAGTAAATTGGTATTTCCCTTGATTATCTGTTTTTGTATTCGCGAATTCTTCATCTCCATTTGCTGATAATAACCTGACTGTTGCACCAACGATCGGGTCGTCAACAACAAAACCACTAATTGTAGCACTGACTTTTACATTAAATACTTGCTTTTCTACTCTACCATTAGAATTTTTGGATGTAGCGCTAAAGCCAAGAGGAACATTGGTTGAGGGAGCTAAGAACATTAAGCGACTACGTTTCTCAACAAAGTGAACTTTTTGCCCTTGTGTTTGCTGCCATTTTATATCTGTCGCTTGAGCATCATCTAACTCGAGACTAACGGGTGTTAATTCTTCAACTTGTAGATCAACAGATTTACTGATAGCGATATCGGGATTGGAGCTTTGTACCTGCGACTCATTATTACAGCCTGCTAATAATGCAATAGATAGTAAGCAAAAAAGGGGAATTCTAAGCATTTAATCCTCTCAGTCAATTCATTTAACGAGAAAAGTTTTAACAAAATCCAAGTACCAGCTCATCTATCCAAAGCGGTACTTTGATATCCATCCCGAACAAAAACCTTAATATTACTGGTCTTGTTCTGGTCGTAAACGTCAAGCAGAATTGCTAATGTGTCTTTTGTGTCTTGAACATTTAGGTCTTCAGCTGTCTCTGAACCAGAGCGGTAAAGATTATAATTCAACAATTGTATCAAGATAGAAGAAGAGTTATCGAAAACAGATGTAAAAATGCTACTTAGCTCATCTTTAGGTAAAAAATGAGAACTGGCACGATATAATCCAGCTTCAAGATCATTGCTTAACTCGAGTCCACCGTCATCCACTAAACGACATAATTGCTCTAAATGAGGTAAGCTTATCTTACTGCTATCAATAAACAGCAAATTAGGAAAATGATGTCGAGTAAAAACTCTTTCTGCTTGGTTTTCTTCAAAACCAATATCTGTGCGTAACTTTTTTTGCCCAGCACAATAAGCCTGCTGCTCGATTGACCCCTGCTCTAAACAATCTCGATATTCAAGGGGAACTTGAATAGGATAAGTTTCAACAAGATAGCCTTTATTAAGTTTTTGTTGTTTACCTTGCACTAGCAAATTCAACAGCATATAGGCATCAGTGGGAACAATACGGTTATACGGTTTGCGTAACGAGGCCTTACCTAGCTCAGGACTCATTGCACCTTCTGTATAAAGTAATGTAGCCGATTGAACATTGGGGTTCTGCTCAAAGTTTTCATACATAAAACTGCCAAATGCTATATTGGTACACCCTAAACAAGAGAAATATTTTTGGTCTATATATAAAATTTTTTCCGATTTTATAGAGGTATACAAAAGACCCAACAACCCTGCTGACGTAGTTAAATTATTGAACTTATTTTGATGTTCGGTTAAGTTTTCACAATGGCTAACTGCCAACGAGTGAGAGCTCATTATAACCAAAATCAACATTATCAATTGCCGACAAATTTTCATAAAAACCCCACTCACTTAAAAAAAATATTGAATCTATCTTCTATTGCTAAAATGGGTATATGCATGATGAGTAATGTCATAATTCGTAATACTGAATAATGCCATTTTACTCTCGCTTCCTGAAAGAAAAATAAAAAGGTATGCTAACTAGAACTACACCTAAGGCGCTTGCCGATAAATCAGCTAAATCAAACTGACGTGATGGAAAAAAAATTTGCGCTATTTCTTCTAGGGAAAAAACTGACAAAATAAAAAGCAAGCAAATTAAGAAGTGAGTCCTACTCTGGTATGCATTATACAAAAACCAATGAAATGAGAAGGTAATCAATCCGGAAGATAGCATATGCAACGATTTATCTCCGCCAATAATCCATTGAAAGTAGTAAAAAAACCTAACCCCCACACCTGAACTTTTGCTAAAAGTTAATAAAAAAACAAAACTACAAGCAAACAACAAAAAGAAAAAGCTAATAATATTTCTTTGCGTGTAAGCGATCAGGTCTTTTCTATTGATAAATTTCATTACTTTCACTTATAAAAAGGCTTAAGAAAATTTTGCTTTCATCAACAACCAAAAAAACTTACTATTCGTCACTAAGTAGCGTTTCCACATTCTTCCTGGCTCTTGTAATACACGATAAAACCACTCTAGGCCGTATTTTTGCATCCACAATGGCGCTCGATTTACTTTCCCAGCTACTACATCAAATGTACCACCTACGCCCATCACAAAATCGACACCTAATTTATCTTTCCATTTATTAATGAAGTTTTCTTTTTTTGGTGAGGTAATTGCAACAAACAATAATCTAGCGCCTGACTTAGAAATTTTATCAACAACAGCTTCCTCATTGTCCCAAAAATATCCATTATGGTAACCAGCCACTTTTAGATTAGGATATAATTGCTGAACTTTATCAGCTGTTTTCTGAACAACCTCATCTGTGGCTCCAAGTAAAAAAACCGGAAATTCATTTTCTTGGCTCATATTGAGTAAATTATGAAACAAATCGACACCAGCAACGCGTTCAGGTATATCTAAACCTAATAAACGACCTCCCCAAACAACCCCCATCCCGTCTATGTTAATAATATCGCACTGTTCAACAGACTCCGCTAATTGCAGATCCTTTTTCATATTAACCAATTTAGCAACGTTAACTACAACATGTTGAGTGAAGCCACCGGCTAATATCTTATCCCTAATATGTGAAACCGTTTCAGACATAGTTGACGCATGCATTTTAACGCCCAACATATTAATTGTTTTCATTTATTGCGTTCCTTTGATTACTAAAGTAAGAAAATGAATAAAAAACCCAAGCCTGAGTCCATCTGATATAGTTTGTGCTATTTGTGAAGAGTGGTGTTTTCTGATAAATAAATTTTTTCTTGTTATTCAAATATAATTTATCAATTGACCAGTTTATTGTTTTTTCAACTTGCTTGATATCTTCAGCAGTTCCGCCCACTTTTAATAAAGTAAAAATAGCTTGTGAAACTGAGTGCATATCTAAAGGGTATTGATTATTATTATAATATTTTGCGGCCCCCTCCTCAGAAAAGAATGATTTACGATAATAATCAAGGCCTTTAGCAATGCTTTCATCGAAAATATCTGTGTTTAGCGATTCCTTTATCAAATGAAGCGCTTCTAAGTTATAACCAGAATGAAAACCATCAATAAATTGATGATGCTCCCTATGACCATAAACCCAAGAACCATCCTCTCCTTGCTCATCAACGGACAGTTTAGCGACATCTAAGGCAATGGTAGCAAGCTCAGAATCTTGATTTATTGTTGAAACTTTTGCTAGCCATGCCGCCCCCCATAGACTGGCATTATGAACAAATGCTTTCTCGCCAGGGATATACGCAATAAATGGTTTGCCATCAACTTCTGAGAGTAAACTTTTCTTTATAAAATATGCGGCATCGATGGCTGCATTTTTATATTCATTGTTATTTGTTAATTCACTTAAAGCCAAAAGTGCCTGACTAACATATATAGTAGTAATTACGTTTGGCTTTCCTTTAGGAACAAAAAACGCCCTTGCATTCCAGTCAAAATGATAACCCCAGCAAGCATGCCCCCATTCCTTCACATCGCTTTTCACAGTTAACAACCAATCAGCTAACTCAATAGCTTCATTTAAATAGTCACTTGAATTCGTTTTTTTATACTGCTCTATCAAACCAAGAATAAAAAGCCCGATGCCTTTTGGGTTACGGCCTTTTGGAATAAAAAACAAATCTCTAAAATTGACAACCGAACGTTTATGAAATTGAATCCAAGCAAGGCCGAAGTAGCCTTTTTTCAAACTAGGAAAGAGATTAAAAAATTTACTATTAAGGCCATCAAATGGATCTGCTCCTTTGTATTCATTCTTCTGGGATGAAGATAAAATATCTTTCGAAATAGCGTTAACTCTATCTTGTAATGTCATTTCTTCTTTTATTAATTGCATATCTTCTACCTAAAAATTCCACCTGTTATCTCACATAACAAAGATATTCACGAGAATCTAAATTCATGATTTATATTGGAGAAAGTAGGAATAGCTATTTCGTCATAAAATTATTACTAAACGTCAACTTTACTCTATTCACCAAAACATTTTAATATTTTTCAACCCCAACCCCATGGAGATGAAGCAATGTCTGTGGATTAAAATTTTTAACAATTTTAATAATTAGTGCTTACGAGTAGAGCATTACCTTGCAGTAACATATGTGTGACAAAACCCAAAAAATTAAATTCCAAATAGTAGAAAAACTTTAAAACTTCGTCAATAAATGTAAGTTTATTCAATCAAAATCACACCTTTTTCTTCATACACCTTAAAAACTTTACATTTTATTTTAAAAAACTTGAACTATTAAAATTTAAAACTTTAACTATAACTCCAATATCGTTTAAGCCACCCGTTACAACTAAGTTAAATTCTTTTCATTATCAATCCTAAAAGTCAAAACTCTTCTATATTGCATATGGCATGCTTAACTTTTCCGTTCTGCGTTCTTGGAATGCTATCGACAATAAATGTAACAACATCTATGCTATTACCCAGCTTTCTTTTAATATTGGATATTAGTAAAGAACGGCTAAAAGCATTATATTCACTAGCATCAACAACTAGTAAAACGTCAAGCTTTCTAATACTTTCTTGAATAAATTGGGCTGCATAAATCCCATTAATGTTCTTATACAATTGGCTAACCATTGTTAGCCTTTTTCCTCTATCTGTAATTAAATAATCTCGACTACGCCCCTCAACATTATCAACCACAGGATAATGTCGACCACAGGGACATTGCTTATTAGATAAGGTTACAAAATCATTTGTTTTATATCTTAGAAAGGGAAACAAGTTATTGTTAAAATTAGTTCCAACTATCTCATGTAAACCACCATCTCTCTCATGGAATTCAACATAGCTATAGTCAGTTAATTGATGGTAACGCCCATATTCACAAGTCCCAATAGCAGCCACTCGTTCAAATAGTCCATACCAATCAAAAACGGCACATTGAAATGTGCTTTCCAACAACTTTCTATCCCATATACTCAATGTTTCCGATGATGTAATGATCGCTTTTATCTTTCCAGGGTAATTCATCTTCCTATGTCGCAAATATTTTGCAATTGCAACAATAGACGAAGGATACGCCTGTATAATATTTGTGCCGAAATCAACCATTGCTTTTATATACAATGATATAGTTTTTTCTTCGAGGTGAAACGATGAGAAAAGTAGCATATTTTCAAAATATGAATATCGCCAAAATGGCGCTGTTAAGCTATCGACTGGCACAATCATGTCACCTCGCAACCAAGCTCTTTTATCACCGGGCTGATAGCCTGCCCACTTCAGCTGGCGCCAAACGAAAGCACTCTCCCTAATTACCGACTCTAGCGATTGGGGAACAGATAAAGGGACACCTGTTGTACCACTGCTAGCCCCCTTAATAGTGAAACCTTTATAGTTTTGATTTAAGAATAAATCGCCTCTTGTTAAATAGGTCGACTTTTCCATCAATGGTAGCAGTTTTAGCACGTCAACATAATTATCGACATTATCAATGCTAAAATCTAACCTAGAATAATAAGGTGTATTTTCAAATGCATTTGTTACTTGCAAGCGTAACTGCTTATGAATAAAGTCATTGGCGCGATTTTTATCATATTCTAGCTGTTCAATCTCATCCTGAACCAGCCTCATAGCACGTCCTTCACGAATAAATGAGCGAAAAACGGAACGAGAAGAAAGCAATAAGCTTTGCAAATAATGAGGTTGATTTTTATAAAACAACGACCTGAACATCTATATAATTGTCCTATGATAAAACATCACTGTCTAATTTTTTTGAAATAGAACTCCAACTCATATCCTTTACAGCCATAGTCTGATGAGAAGAATTAAAACTTCCTTTTCTATCAACCAGTTTAGCTATACCGCGCGCAAAGTCATCTTCACTATCATTAACTAATACACCTAGATCATCTGTTAATATTTTCATCTGCGCGGATGTTCTTGTTCCTATAACAGCCATGCCCGCAGCAAGATATTCCAGTGTTTTTGTCACAGGCTGTACATCAAAATGTTCCGTCATAGGTACGAATGAAATACCAACATTCGCTTTTTCATAATAAGGGTTTAACTTGTTAAATGGGATCCTCCCATGAACGTTTACAATAGCTTCCAAACCAAGACTTTTCACCAATGCTTTAAGCTCGTCAACTTCATTTGCGTAGCCATCGCCGATAATGTCGTAAGAAACAATGGAGCCGTCGGATGAACTTTTCAAATATGTAGCTAGACCTGTTACTGTTTTATGGATATCCCTACAAGATAAAGTACCTACGTAAAGCAAAGATAAAGAATTAAAAGCTTTATCCTCTAATTGAAATTCGGGGCAACCAAGTGGAATAATGCTATATTTTGAAATATTTAAAAAATCAGCAACAGATTTTGATATTACGGTTATTTTTTTAAAAAACAAAGATTCAAGCTTAAGCGTTTCATTGAATACTAAACGATATAAATAACTATTATCTATAGCTACCGTTCTTATATCCATAATATAATCATTTTTACCACCAAACAGTTTGACCAAGCTACATAGCCTAAAGTATTTCACAAATACTGTTGCATTTTTATCTTTAACCACTGATGCACAAAACCTAGCAAATCCAAACCATCGCTTAAAACCTTTATCATTACATTTATACTCTATAACCTCTACACCACTTTCTGATATGGCCTCCATTCCATAATAGAAAGAGATATATACGACGTCATAATCATTTTTTAAATTTTTAGCATATTGATAAGTATCAATTAGATAACCAAACTGATTGGGGCAAATAATGTATAACTTTTTTTTCATAAAATAGACCTAATTTTTATGCATTCTAAAGCTTAAACTGATGCAGATAGCAAAAGCTAGCAAAGTAAAAGAAACTACATTAACCTGCATAACCAAAGAGTATACAGGATATAAAAACATAGTTAAAAAAATAAATACAGAACCAGATGAGAATATAGATACGTATACATTTTCATTTCGCCTCTCTATCAACGAATCTCTTAATAAACTAACCAGAAAAGCTAGCAGTATCATTACCCCTATGATCCCTACATCCCATAAATAAGCAGTAAACTGAGTACTAGCAAAAAGCAAAGGTGACCCAAACACAACTGCTTCGGGAACAGTATCATTAGAACCTTTAGAAGAGGTTAGCCCATATCCGATATAAGCCTCAGCTGGCCAATATTTAGTTTGTTTTTCAAACCACATTTGAATTGCAAGGCCCCTACTAACTTCTGTGCTATCGAAATCACCCCCCTCTTGTTCTACAAAATACTCCTCATAAATGTTAACCACATATTCATCCATCCCCCTTCCTTCTCTTGCTCCTGTACTATAATTTTGGTTATAGTTATATAATACGAGAAACAAAAAACCAAAAACCAAGAAAAGAGATGAAAAGATAACTTTAGGCCTTTTTATGTCTTTTAATTCCAAAACTGAGATCATAATAAAAAACACTAAAGCGAGAACGATTTTAACTTCGATAAAAAATATTGTTCCAGCAGATAAGAATAGTGCTATATAATCAAACATCCCAGCTATATTTTTTCTCATCCTAGCAATACAAAGAGTAATGAAATAACATTGAAACAGTAGAAAGCCAGCACTATTTCCCCCAGCGCCTTCTGGGTTAAAGCCAAAGGTACCAACTATTAAATCCCAATCCATCTCACGACCAGAAAGAGAGTTATGGGCAACAAATAGGAATTGGTGAACAACAAATGGAATTTGTATAATTGATATCCATCTAATCTGCTTATAAAATAGCTCTAGACTTACTTCATTAAAACGTACATAAGAAAGACAATACAAAAGAACTGTTGGAATGAGATAGTCTTTAAAGGCAACTTTTTGCAGCTCAAACACTTCAGTTAAAAACAAAAAACTAACAAACAAATAAAACAACCAAACCAATAAAATAGAAGAAGATAATGTATGCTTTATGCCCTGATTTAACGCAAATAGAAACAACCAGAAAGCTAATGCCAAAAAAGCTATATTCCCCAACCAATAAAGCTCTGGAACCCCTAAATAACTGGCAAAAACACCGATAAAAACAAGATTTAATGTAACAACTAATGACAAAAACATATTTTCGCCAAAACCATTAAACAGCACATTTAGAGAGTTTCTACTTAGCATGCAATAGCCTTAGAATTTTTAATTAATCGATAGCAAATACAGAATGAAATAATCATCATTATCATAGAAATAATTGAATAAACTTGTACCGCAAATAAAAAACCGAAATTAATACTAAAAAAAACACCAATAGTAATTGCGACTGAATTAGAAATCTGCCAATAAAAATCAATATCTTGCCTACCCAGCACTAAGTATGAATGTGTTAATGGGCTCAAAATTAAAATAGCTAAAAAATTTGGCAGCAAAGCTATTGCATAATCTGATACAGGCAACCATTCATCCCCAAGAAAGAAGCTAGATAAATAGCCGGAGAAAAAAACAACTACTACTGAAATAGCAATACCGATCAGACAAGTGAATATTGATATTCTTTTAAAGTTTTTTAAAGCGGCAATAGGGTTAACCAGTACTTCCCGCTTAATAACATCAGATGTAGCACTGGTTATAATATTTGCAGGCGCAATAAGAAACTTTATAGCGATGGCATACATGCCGATTTGAGCTGCATTATCGCTTATCAGCAATCCTGAAAGTAGAATAATCGCCCCACTAGTATAGCCCCTTAAAAAATGCGCTGGCGTTAAGTAAAGGACAGTTCTTCTAACTTTGGGCCAAAGTTGCTGTATCGATTTTTTATTGACTACATTATCTTCTTGGCTCTGAACTTGAGTATTGCGCATAAATAAAATATCAGAAAGCAGGTTGGCACAAGCAAAAGATGCAAAAATAGACGTAAAGCTAACGTAGCCAAAATAGTATAGAGCTAAAAATAAAATTGGAAAAATAGCAGCACGACTGACTCTGGCTTTAGCGTTGTTCATAAAATTGCCAAAGCGAATATTTTTTTGAACCCTAAATTCAAAGCAACACATACTATAAAGTGATAAGAAAAATACAAGAGTCGTCACCCACCAAGATAGTTCATTTGAACCATAAATAAAGAGCAACCCCACTGCAGTAATTGAAGAAGAGATTAGCAGATAGCGATTAAAAATTTTTTCCAGAATTTCGATTTGTTTATCTTCAATATTAAAAACTGAAAACTCCAGTTTTAATGTACAGAAAACACACAACACAGTTAACAAAGAAAAATAATATGTATACTCACCAAAAACGTCAGGACCAGATAGCCTTGCAATAAGAGGGACGCTAGCAAATGAAATTAGCTGTGCAGCAGCAACTCCCCCTCCAGTCGTAAGATACGCGCCAAGATTATCAATTTTTAAACGTTTCATTACAGCCATTCACACAAACCTTAGATTTATAAAATAAAAAAGGCCCTGCGTAGTATTGCAGGGCCAAACACTTATCCCATAATTCCGCGAGTATCAATAACCACCTTGGTAGCGAACTGCGTTTTATCTGCTGCTTTAAACTGTTTATGGTCAACCAGTACAACGATTATATTAGCTTTCTCTAAAGCTGTTTCTAGCGTTACCTGCTCAACACCAGCCTTAATTAGCTTTTCTGGTAAACTATGCACGTTTGGCTCAACTGCAAGTAGTTGCCCAACATTTTTTGCTGCTAGCTCTTCAACAATTTGTAGTGCTGGACTTTCACGTAAATCATCAATGTCAGCTTTAAAAGCTAAACCAAGGCAAGCAATAACTGGTCGCTTAAATTCATCAGCTGCTTTTTCAATTTGCGAGATCACATAGTAAGGTTTTTCATCATTAGTTAAACGCGCCTGACGAATAATTTTTGCTTCTTCTGGGCAGCTATCGACAATAAACCATGGGTCGACTGCGATACAATGACCACCAACACCTGGGCCAGGGCTTAAGATATTTACACGTGGGTGGCGATTGGCAAGCTTAATCAACTCCCACACATTAATTTTTAGCTTGTCACTAATAACAGAAAGCTCGTTGGCAAAAGCAATGTTGACATCACGGAATGAGTTTTCCGTTAGTTTGGCCATTTCAGCAGTACGAGCGTTGGTGATAATACATTCACCACGTACAAAAGTTTTGTATAGATCTACCGCTCGCTCACTACAAGCTTTAGACATACCGCCAATAACACGGTCATTTGCAACTAGCTCTTGCAGTACATAGCCAGGTAGAACTCGCTCAGGGCAATGAGCAACTTTAATGTCGGCAATATCACCTGCGTCTTGTGGGAAACTTAAATCCGGACGCGCTTCTTTTAACCAACCAGCTAGTTTTTCTGTAGCGCCAACCGGAGAGGTTGATTCAAGGATAACAAGGTTGCCCTTTTCTAATACTGGAGCAATGGCCTTAGCCGCTGCTTCAATATATTTAAGATCAGGTGCATTGCCTTCTTTAAAAGGTGTTGGCACAGCGATCATAAACGCTTCAGCTGGCTCTGGAGTCGTTGTTGCGCGTAAGTTACCCGTTGTAACAACACCACGAACAACAATGTCTAAGTCAGGCTCAACAATGTGGATATTACCTTGATTAATGGTATCGACTGCAGCTTGGTTGACGTCAACGCCAACTACTTCAATACCACGAGAAGCAACAACAGCTGCAGTTGGTAAGCCAATGTACCCTAGGCCGATTACGGAGACTTTCTTAAATGACATGGTTATTCCTTTACAATTTTGGTGTCTTTAGACGAATTTAAATTTTTGTTTTTTGCGGTATCAATACCGCTCCTACTGATTTTCTTTTCACATGCTATCGCGCGTAAATGCAGCTACTACAGAGCGACATTCGATACTATTTAGCGAAGTGCTGTTTAATTTTGTTGATGATGCGTTCACATGCTTTGCCGTCACCGTATGGGTTATGGGCTCGGCTCATGGCTTCATATTCCGCTTCATTAGTTAATAAACTTTCAACTGCGCTGATAATAGCTTGCTTGTCGGTGCCGACTAATTTCACCGTCCCCGCTTCTACCGCTTCAGGGCGTTCAGTGGTGTCACGCATAACTAATACAGGCTTGCCTAGTGATGGCGCTTCTTCTTGAATACCGCCTGAGTCTGTTAAGATGATGTTCGCCTGGTTCATCAGGTAAACAAACGGCAGATAATCTTGTGGCTCAATTAGGTGAACATTATTTACATCTTTAAGGATGCGGTTGACTGGCTCACGAACATTTGGGTTCAAATGCACGGGGTATAGCACTTGGCTTTCAGGGTATTTTTGGGCAATTTCAACTAACGCTTCACAGATACGCTCAAACCCACCACCGAAACTTTCACGGCGATGACCAGTAACTAAGATCAACTTTTTAGTTGGGTCTAGTTCAGGGAATTTTGCCGCTAGGGTTGCATTTAAGTCTGTATCTTGTGCTAGCTTCTCTTTTATTAAAAATAATGCATCAATAACGGTATTACCCGTGGTAGCAATACCGCTTGCAGCAATACCTTCTTGAAGTAAGTTTTGCTCAGAAGTACTGGTAGGTGCAAAGTGTAACGTGGCTATTGCACCAGTTAGCTTTCGGTTACCTTCTTCTGGCCAAGGCGAATATATGTTGCCAGTACGTAAACCAGCTTCAACATGACCCACAGCAATTTGTTGATAGTAAGCAGCTAAGCTAGTTGAAAGCGTTGTCGCCGTGTCACCATGGACAAGCACAATATGAGGTTTGAATTCTTCTAAAACTGGCTTTAAGCCCATTAGTATGTTTGATGTAACGTCATATAATGATTGACCTGGCTTCATTATATTCAGGTCATATTCTGGCTCAATTTCAAATAAGTTAAGCACTTGGTCAAGCATTTCACGATGCTGTGCCGTTACACAGACTTTAGCCTCGATACCTTCAGCTTTAGATAATGCATGTACTAATGGCGCCATTTTAATGGCTTCCGGGCGCGTACCAAATACAGATAAAACCTTGATCATACTAAAACATCCCTAACTATAAATTGATGGCGTTAAAAGGCTCAGCATCATGTTACAAATGCTGGTTAAACCTCGATGACTCTTAGCTGGGTGATGTGGATATTAAAGGCTGATTCCCTTCGTTGTATTCCACACATCCATGCGTGAGACTATTTTGATCATTAAATAAATAATAAAAAGTGAGAGCTTGATCTAATTAATTGCTCGCACATTGTATGCATTACAATTAGTTTATCAAGTGTTCAAAGACACTTTAATGACAGGGTATCAGAGGGTTTGATGTTAAAACAATGATTTACAAGTGATAGTCTATTTACATTTTTGGATCAAATTTTATTTCTAGGCAAAAGACTGATACTCAAGCTCACCCTTTTGCCTGAGAAAATATTTACCTCTTTACCTGACGGCCAATCGAGTAATACGTTATTCCTCTCTTGCGCATATTTTCTGGTAAATAAAGGTTACGTCCGTCGAAAATAACGGGAGTAGACAACTCTTCTTTAATCAGGTCGTAATCAGGCGCTCTAAAGCTTTGCCACTCAGTACAGATAACCAGCGCATCAGCTCTTCTAAGAGCTGCTTCTTTTGTCCCCATTAAGGTGAAATCATCACGTGTGCCATAAATGCGCTGCGCTTCTTCCATCGCTTCAGGATCGTAAGCTTGCACGCTGGCACCTGCTTGCCATAACGCTTCTATTAACACTCGGCTCGCAGCTTCACGCATATCATCTGTATTCGGCTTAAATGAAAGGCCCCATAGCGCGATAGTTTTCCCCTTAACATCTCCATTAAAGTGCTGAGAGATATATTCAAATAACTTTTGTTTTTGACGCGCATTTACAGACTCAACAGACTTTAAAACTTGCGGGTCATAGCCAATGTTCTCTGCGGTTTTGATTAAAGCTTGTACATCTTTCGGGAAACAAGAGCCGCCATAGCCACAGCCGGGGTAAATAAAATGGTAGCCAATGCGTTCATCTGAGCCAATGCCCTTACGCACCATCTCAATATCTGCTCCTAACCTTTCTGATAAGTTGGCGATTTCATTCATAAAGCTAATTTTGGTTGCTAGCATACAGTTAGCCGCATATTTGGTTAGCTCGGCGCTGCGTACATCCATTACTATGATGCGATCATGGCTACGGTTAAATGGGGCATATAGCTCGCGCATCAACTCTTCGGCCTCTTTATCAGCGGTGCCAATAATAATGCGGTCAGGTTTTTTACAATCGTTAACTGCCGCTCCTTCTTTTAAAAACTCAGGATTAGAGACTACTGAAAAATTAACATCCTGGTTTCTTGCTGAAAGAACACTTTCAACTTTAGCTTTTACCTTATCGGCGGTGCCAACCGGCACTGTCGATTTATTAATAATGACTTTAGGGCTTTGCATGTGTGTTGCGATAGTTTCTGCAACAGCGAGAACGTATTTTAAATCGGCCGAACCATCTTCATCGGGCGGTGTGCCAACTGCGATAAATTGCAGCTGACCAAATTCAACACCTGCTTTAGCATCAGTAGTAAAGTTCAACCGACCTGCTTGGTAGTTAAATTCGACTAATGGTGTTAAACCTGGCTCGTAGATAGGGATTATGCCTTTCTTAAGCGCTTCTATTTTATTTTCATCTATATCCACACAGCAAACACTGTGACCAGCATCCGCCAATACAGCCGCTTGAACTAAACCAACATAACCAATGCCAAAAACGGTAATTTTCATATTATTGCTCTGTAAGTTACACAGTTAAGCGATATGCTCATCTGTCTTTATAACTAAATATCTCTAGTGTTCATAATTACAATCTGAGTTGCAAGTATCCTAGCCTTTTGGCTGATGTTTTTGCCTGATTTACAGCAATTGTTATCGATTTTTTTCATTCCCAACGGTTATTCCCTGAGCAAGCTCAGCTTCGGGTGTGGTGAATACTGTGAATGCTTTGGTTATGGCGGGTAGGCTTTCGCAGTATAAATGCTGCTCCTTCGATCCATTTTTATACCACAAAAAAAGGCCAACTTACGTTGGCCTTTTTGTTTCATGCATTAATTAGCATGCTATGTCATTTGTGTTTAGTTGCCAATTAAGGACAAGTAACCACGTCCCAGAACCAGTTACCACCGGCTGCTGGTGTTTCCCATGCACCTGGGTTGTTTTTAGCTTTGTAACAAGCACCGTTGTAGCTTACTACTGCGCCGTTTTGTACTGCAGTACCAGGAACGAATGGTGTTACATCGCTTGGTACAGTTGGCTCACCAGATGGTGCTGGAGTAGGCTCACCAGATGGCGTTGGTGTAGTACCGTTGTCACCGCCTGCTACAGGAACATTTGGTTGCTCAGCTGTACGACCATATGTTTTACCGCCCACTTCAAATGTGAAGTTAGTTGGTACTGGCATTGGCATGTAGATACGTAGTGCCACGTCAATTGTTTGACCTGGTTTCCATTCTACAGAGCCCCAACCGTCAGCTTTCAGCTGTACAGCGAAACGGTGGAAGTCGTCAGATAGACCGCCAGCGTTGCCTGAAGTTAGACCTGAAGTAGCAATCTTCTCAACCGACCATTTAGCACCTGAGTACATGTCAACTAGGTTAGTGATACCTGGGCCTGCTGGTACAGCGTAAGGCTTAAGTGTATCGCTAATCGCTTCGTTCATTGGTACCGCTGGTGATGCGTTAAACGCAATTTTCGCACCAGATAGGTCAACGTTCGAGTTGTTAGTTAGTTTCAGTGCGATTTGGATTGGGTAGTTATCTTCACCTTTTGGTAGGAAGCCAACTAGATCCACATCTACGTCTACTGTTTCAGTTGCTGCTGGGAAGTTCTCATCACCTGCTTCGATGCCGTAAGGCGCAGCAGTTTTGATCATTTCGTAAGCTTTATCAGTTAGGGTGCTACCGAAGTAGTAGTGACCTAGACCGTTTTGCTCTGGCGTTGAGTAGTCACCCGCCATTTCCCAGAACATGATACCGCCCGCACCTTGGTCAATTGCGTATTGAACCTTAGCTTGGTAAGACTTCATGTTTTCAGTTGATAGGAATACGCTCTTCTCTTCGTTCCACAACCAAGAAGCTTGTGCTACTTCGTCGTAATGCTCAACGTAGTTACCAATTGCTTGGCCTTCAGGCTTGCTTGTATCGTGACCGTAGATAGCTACGTATGGTGTAGGTAGACCGTCACGTAGGTTGTTTACGTGCCATAGAGGACCCGCACCGGCAAACATTTCTTTACCGTCTGAACCTAGGTCAAACCATAGGTTGTCGATACCTTGAGCACCGTAACCACATGGAGCACCTGCTTTCGGGCTTAGTGCGTCAGGACCTAAGTTACCACCCGTACCTAAGTAACATTCTTTTTGGTTAGGTAGTGCTGCAAGGCCGTTGTAACCGTTAGTACCGCCTTGAACTTGCTGCCAACCACGTGTGTAGTATGGTAGACCGATGTTAATACGGCCGCCTGCTAGTGCAGTACGGAAGTATTTGTAAGACCAGTCAATGTTTAAGTAACCTTGGCTGTTGTAGTACTTAGCGTCGCCGCCAGAGTAGATACCTGCATCTGCGATCTCAGCGTCTACGCCGTTATCGTAAAGTGCCGCGTTGTGACCAACAAAGTGGTTCCATGCGCCGTGCAAGTCGTAAGACATGATGTTTACGTAATCTAGGTATTTAAGTGCTTGGAAGCCCTCAAAACCACGTAGTAGGTAACCAGAAGATGGCGATGCAATAGTCAACAAGTAGTGTTGTGCGTCTTTTTCACCTTGCTTGTCTAGTTCAGCACGTAACGCTTCCATTAGCGCCATGTAACCGCCCCATAGCTTACCACGGTGCTTGTTAGAGATAGCCCAATCGTCTGGGTGACCGGCATCTGACATAGATGATGGGTATTCGTAATCGATATCGATACCGTCAAAGTCGTAAGTGTCTACGAATTTAGCAGCAGATTTAGCAAATTTAGCAATTGCTTCATGGTTGATCGAACCGTCTGGCTTGATAGTTAGGCTGTAGAAACCGCCATCCATTACACGACCAGCATCACCGAAGTAACCACCTGTTTCAGCCCAACCACCAACGGATAGCAGTAACTTAACGTCATGCTTCTTCGCGTATTGGTTTAGTAGGTTGAAGTGACCTTTGTATGGTAGAGATGGGTCCATCGCATTTTCAGCGCCTTCCCATGTCATGCCCGTCGCAGGGTTGTTTGGATCGTTAACGTCACCGATTGATACTTCGCCATTTGCATTGATGTGAGCAAATGCGTAGTTAATGTGCGTTAGGCTATCCCATGGCACGTCAGAAGCTAGGAATGATGGTTGACCATTCGCGCCGTTACGCCATGAAGTGAAGTAACCGATGATACGACGAGGGTGATCTGCGCCCATGTCTTCGCGACCGTCTGCATCATATACAGTACAGTAAGGTGTGTTAACACCTGGAGTTTGGTATAGACCTGCTGGCTTACAGTTGTCTGCTGTTGGTGGCAGTGTCGGCTCAGTAGTTGGTACTGGCGTTGGCTCAGCTGTTGGTACTGGAGTCGGCTCAGCTGTTGGTACTGGAGTCGGCTCAGCAGTTGGTACTGGAGTCGGCTCAGCTGTTGGTACTGGAGTCGGCTCAGCTGTTGGTACTGGAGTCGGCTCAGCTGTTGGTACTGGAGTCGGCTCAGCGGTTGGTACTGGAGTCGGCTCAGCTGTTGGTACTGGAGTCGGCTCAGCTGTTGGCACTGGCGTTGGCTCAGCGGTCGGTTCAACCGTTGGAATTACGCCTTCACATTGACCAAGAAGTTTCCATTCTTGCCAAGAACCAGAGCGCTCTGCAGGGTTGTTGTTTTGTGTCCACCAGTTAGCTTGGTAAGCAGAACCTTCAAATTGAACTTGCGTTCCGCCAGTGAAAACACCTTGTGCGGTCCACTCTTCTAGGTTTGAACAATCGGCTGCTTGAGCGTTAAACGCCATTAAACATGCAGCGGAAAGGGTGCTAAGCGTAAAACCACGCTTCGCAAGAGGAGAAATGCTCATCTTGTTCTTCCTTAAACTAATCAATCTTATTGCAGGACGCGTCCTGCTTCCTGTGCTAGCTATCCTAACTAGTACAGTCAATATACGTTTAAAAATTGATTTGGAGAAATGGAATTAAACAAAACGTGATCAAATCGCACTTATTTCAGTCGAAATTGTTACATCGCTAGCCCTCATTGATAATTAATTTACTTTTAAAAACACTTTTTGAAGCCGATTTCACTAACCTTCTGCCTTTTAACCACAGAATAGATATGGCTATAGCTTTTTAATCGCTTTTAAAAGAGAGCTCACGCCGCTTTCAATCAAACGACGTGAACCCATGGTTATAGTCCATTCATTATTTTAACGTACACACCTTAGTCCATGACGAATCACTGGCAGAAAGCTCAGTATTGGCTTGCCCCCAACTTGGTACCCAAATCGCGCCGTTATGAACCATTTTCTCGCCTTTTGCGTTATATGGTTTCCAGCCATCTTGATGTACGAAATCAGGATAAACAGGTAAACCTTCTGGACGGCAAAGATCCGCTAATGGTAGGTCTGGATGCTCTTGAGCAAGAGCATATTCCACTCCATCGATTTTCACTGTGTAATTAACCGGCCCTGTAATCGGTAAGTTATAAGTAAATTTGATCTTACCCGTTTCACCATCAGCAATCGCTTGGTACTTAGATACGCTAAAGCTAATGCGATGGAAATCTCCTTTCAGACCGCCGATATTGTCACCATCATGACCCGACACAATACTGACTGTATTAGCATTACCTGCAACCGCATTAGCCGGAGCCGATGTTGGGTAATCAAATGAAATTTCAACGAGGTCATCAATGGTCACACCCGCGTTATTTTCAATGATAAGATCCGTCGTAATCGGGTAGTCAGCACGCTGTTTGTCTAAAGTAATCTTCAGGTCAACAGCTTGTGCGGGTATATTGCCTTCAATGATCTTGTTGCCGTAAGGCGCCGCAGACTTGAACTCTTCGTAAATGGTCTCCGTCATGGTATTACCCATGTGATATTCACCATTACCCGAAGCACATGCCGCTTCCGATTTATCGGCCACATTTGAACGTTTGCCTTGTGCATCATATGGGTAACATGAGTAGTCGCCTGCTAGCTCCCAAAACATGATACCGCCGATACCTTGATCTTTGACGTAAGCAGCTTTAGTCAAGATTGACTTCTTATCTTCCATCGACAAGAAAGTTTGTGTCGTTGAGTTCCATAACCAAGGCGCGACGGCTTGCTCATCGTAATGATACTCATACTGACCTTGGATCTGGTCGTAAGCTGTTTTATCGCCGGTGTAATCCGGTGAGTTAACGTATGTGGTTAGGTAAGAGCCAAGCATGTTGTTTTGCAAGTTTTTCGCGTGCCACATTGGGTTTGAACCCGCTGGTACTTCTTGATCTTTTTCCAAGTCATGCCATAGGTTATCTAAACCTTTCGCCCCCGCGCCGCACTTACCGTGAGTACCTGCTGGACAATTGCTGCCTTTTGATTTGCCCCATAGGCCCGCTTCACCACCTGATACTTTTTCCCAACCACGGGTGTAATATGGAACACCTATATTGATACGCCCTGCTGGCATACCGCCGCGGTAATAATGAGCGGCCCAGTCCGTATTCAAGTAGCCCAGTTTGCCGTATTGCTGCGCCGCGTATACTTGCGCTAACTCGCCGTCTTTACCTGTATCGTAAAGTGCAGCATTGTGACCGACATACTCATTCCATGCACCATGTAAGTCGTAAGACATAATGTTGATGTAATCGAGGTAAGCGTTGGCTTCATAACGCTCCATACCACGTAAGAGCCAGCCAGAAGCAGGCGCCGCAACAGTTAATAGATAGTGCTGACCATCTTCAACCGAGGCTTTATCTAACTCTTCGCGCATGACCTTCATCAATTCAACATAGGAAGCCATTAAATGTGGGCGTAATTTATCAGAGATCCAAAAGTCTTCAGGATGGCCCGCTCCTTTCATCGTAGAGGCGTATTCGTAGTCGATGTCGATACCATCAATTTTGTGCTTGCGAATAAACTCAACTGACGATTTAGCAAACTTGGCAATGCCAGCATGATTAATTGAGCCGTCCATATTAGTGGTTAGCTTGTAGAAACCACCCGTTTGCTCACGGCCATCAGGGCCATTAATGCCACCCGTTTCAGCCCAACCACCAACAGAAATCAGTACTTTCACATCATGTTGCATTTTACGCTCAACTAAACGAGCTAACTGCTCTTGTTGCGCTTGGCCTAAACCTACGCCTTGATCTTTACCAACATGGGCAAAGGCATAGTTAATGTGGGTTAAGTTTTCCCAGGGAATATCATCAACCAAGTAGTCTTGATCAACATTTCCTTTATTACGCCAACTGGTAAAGTAACCAATCACGCGTCGAGGGTGATCGGCCCCCATTTTTTCGCGACCTTGATCATCGTAAACACTACAGTATGGAACTTTTACACCCGGTGTTTGATATAAACCATCTGGGCGACAATCATTGCTCACCACGCCATCGTTAACCGTTAAAAAAGCATGTTGCTGCATGCTCAAACCTTTCATATCTGTTGCTACTACAGTGATCTTAACGTCTTTAGTCACTACAAAATCAAAGGCATACTTGCCACTGAAAAAGTCTGAAACCGTGTCAGGCGTGAATCTAGCGATCGTTATCCCATCACTCAAAAATTCAACTTGTTTTAAGCCATCGTCAGCATCACTAGCTGTTGCATTGATGGTAACGGTATCTCCCAATTTAGCCTGTGTAACACTCAAGCTAACGCTAACTTCTGGCGGCATATTTAGCACTTCTTTACCGTTTACAGTTAAACTCTGCTCAACCACAGCCCCTTTATCATCCGTGGCTGTTACAACGATATTATTAACGCCTGTTTCAACGACGAAATTGGCAAGGTAAGTCACCTTGTTACTTGTGCCATTATTGGGACCTGGAATAAGGTCGATGACTTGACCGTTAACCATGACTTCAACGGCAGCAACTTGACCATCTTTATCTTCAGCCGTAACTTGCAACTGCACTTGTTCACCAATCATAATTTCGGCGCCATCGGCCACACCCGCAACCGACATCGTCGGGGCTATATTATCAATGGTGCCAGTTTCAACTTGAATGGTTTGGCTCGCAACATTACTGGTTGCATCTTGGTCATCATAAGCAATTGCAGTTAATACATGAGTGCCAGCAAGTGCTATCCAGCTTGCTTGGAACGGAGCGCTCATTGCTACACCTATGGGTTGACCATCAATGAAAAATTCGACCTTTTTCACTTGACCATCTTCATCTACAGCACTGGCATTAAATGTAGTTAAAGTACCAGCAACAAGGGGAGTAACAGTATCAAGAGTGACCGTTGGTGGCACATTAATTACAGTGTCGCCACATTCACCTTTAAATTGCCAGTTAGCCCAATCAGAAGCACCAACAGCGGGTTGATCCCAGCTGCCCGCATACCATTTATTTTCAAATACCGATCCTTGGTGTTGAACCATTGTTCCTTTTGTGGCGTAGGTGCTTGAAGCATCCCAAACAGGGATATCAGCACAATCATATAACGAGGCAGCTTGAGTATTAAAAGCCAATAAACAGGCGGATGTAATAGTACTGAGCGCAAAAGCGCCCTTGGCCAGTGAGGCCTTAGTCGATTTGTTCATTGCGTTTATCCTTAAACGAGCGAATGTATTATGATTCGACTTTTCCTAAGTCGAGCTAAAAACATAAAACATACATCAAGAAAAAATAACAACGCAGATCACACTAAATTAACTGTTTAAAAAAACCACACTTAGTACAAATTAAAATTTAATATTAAAGTATTAAACACATCGCCAGCTGATTTAAAAACTGCCAAGCCGCTAATAAAACAACCTAAACATCAATATCTATAGATCTAGGTTCGAGCTAAGTTTTACAAGTTCACTATAAAATAGATACAAAAAAGGCCAGCAGTGCTGGCCTTTCTATGTGCAAAAATAAAATCATAACATCATGATTTATCTCAGCTATTAGACTGGAACTGCATTACATCATGCCGCCCATTCCACCCATGCCGCCCATGTCTGGCATAGCTGGTGCGTCTTTTTGTGGCTTGTCTGTGATCATCGCTTCAGTGGTGATCATTAGACCCGCAACAGACGATGCAAACTGAATCGCACTACGTGTTACTTTAGTTGGATCTAGGATACCCATTGCAATCATATCGCCGTACTCTTCAGTTGCAGCGTTGTAACCGTAGCTACCTTCACCTGCGCGAACGTTATTAGCAACCACTGACGCTTCTTCACCCGCATTCGTTACGATTTGACGCAGTGGCGCTTCCATCGCACGTAGTGCTACGCGAATACCAACATTTTGGTCTTCGTTGTCGCCAGTTAAATCAGCAAGTTTTGCAGCAACGCGTACTAGTGCAACACCACCACCCGCAACTACACCTTCTTCAACAGCGGCACGTGTTGCATGTAATGCATCTTCAACGCGTGCTTTTTTCTCTTTCATTTCAACTTCAGTTGCAGCGCCAACTTTGATTACCGCTACACCGCCTGCTAGTTTAGCTACGCGCTCTTGCAGTTTTTCTTTATCGTAGTCAGAAGAAGACTCTTCAATTTGGCCACGAATTTGCGCTACGCGCCCTTCAATTTGTGCTTGCTCACCAATACCATCGATAATAGTTGTTTCATCTTTATTGATGATGATGCGTTTCGCTTGACCGAGATCTTCAAGTTGTACTTTTTCAAGATCTAAACCCACTTCTTCAGAAATCACAGTACCTGCAGTTAGGATAGCAATGTCTTGTAGCATGGCTTTACGACGGTCACCAAACCCAGGCGCTTTAACCGCTGCAACTTTAACAATACCGCGCATGTTGTTAACAACTAATGTCGCTAGTGCTTCACCTTCAACATCTTCAGCAATGATAAGCAGTGGCTTACCCGCTTTCGCTACACCTTCAAGGGTAGGAAGTAATTCACGGATGTTAGAGATTTTCTTATCAACCAATAGAATGTATGGGCTTTCTAGCTCAACTGTGCCCGCTTCTTGGTTGTTAATGAAGTAAGGAGATAGGTAACCGCGGTCAAACTGCATACCTTCTACTACATCTAATTCGTTTTGTAGGCCTTGACCTTCTTCAACAGTGATAACGCCTTCTTTACCTACTTTGCCCATGGCTTCAGCAATGATGTCGCCTACTGCGCTGTCAGAGTTAGCAGAAATCGTACCCACTTGTGCAATAGCATTCGCGTCGGCACAAGGTACAGATAAAGCTTTCAGCTCTTCAACCGCAGCGATGACTGCTTTGTCGATACCACGCTTAAGGTCCATTGGGTTCATACCCGCAGCAACAGCTTTTAGACCTTCGGTGATAATTGATTGTGCCAGTACGGTTGCAGTTGTTGTACCGTCACCCGCTGCATCGTTGGCTTGAGAAGCAACTTCTTTCACCATTTGCGCGCCCATGTTCTCGAACTTATCTTCTAGTTCGATTTCTTTAGCAACTGATACGCCATCTTTGGTGATGGTTGGAGCGCCAAAGCTTTTGTCTAGTACGACATTACGACCTTTAGGGCCTAACGTTACCTTTACTGCGTCAGCTAAAATATTTACACCCGCTAACATTTTTTCGCGAGCGTCACTACCAAACAATACGTCTTTTGCAGCCATTGTTGTTTCCTTAAATTCTTTAAATAATTGAGAAAGTTAAATTACATTCAATGCGTTAATTAAGCTTCAACCACGGCAAGGATGTCACCTTCGCTCATGATCAATACTTCTTCGCCGTTTAGTTTTTCTGTTTTAACGCCGTAACCTTCACTAAAAATGATTGTGTCGCCTACTTTTACATCCAATGCTTTAACGTCGCCATTTTCTAGAATGCGGCCATTACCCACTGCGATAATCTCACCGCGAGTTGACTTGGTTGCAGCTGAGCCAGTTAAAACGATACCGCCAGCAGACTTAGATTCTTGTTCTTGACGTCTAACGATAACGCGATCGTGTAAAGGACGAATATTCATTGAAGTTCTCCTGAGAGTTTAAGTTTATGTTGTTGCTATAAAAGACCTTGAGCAAAATGCTTTTGGTCAAATCCATGCTCACTAGATGGGGTTGCTACAGATTTTCTCAAGGGGAAAGATAAAAAAAATCAGAAAATTTCTGTGTTTTTTACAGGGTTGTGGGCTTTCTTACACTCAGATACAAAAAAAGGAGCTAAATGCTCCTTTTTTACGTCGTCAAAACTGGATGCTAAGCTGCAACACTTTGCTGTATTTGCATCTCTTTGATGATGCGATTGACTTCACTCATGACTGAAAGCGCTTTTCTGTCAGCATCTTTATAGGCCACTAATTTGCCATTAACTACACGAAAGCGACCGACTCCGACAATATAGATTCGGCCATTGAAAAAGGCTTTTATATGTTTAGCGACTTGACGAGGATGGTACTTTTTAAACGTTTTTAAAGATACAGCAACATTCATTTGGAAAATCTCCCTTGATGATGCCCCTAACATTACAGTTCAAAGTAATGAAGAGGACCAAACTAGCTGATTGTTCAGCTAAATCGCAAGCTCCATGCCACCAATGCTTTATTTAGAATTAAACCTATCCTTGGGTTTAACCCATACTTCAATAAGGCCCACCAAGCTGGTGAAAATTAATTATTGTGTCGAGTTTTACTCTGGTTAGACGCATTTGGTTCACCAAAGTTCATATTTTTTTGTTTGAATTTCGACGCGAAGTAAAATACAGGGTTATTTTTTGCTTTTCAAGACACATCAGAATGAATCATAAAATAGTGTGATAACTGGCGGTTTGCTAAAAAAAGTAATCAATAGCAGAAACAAAAACAGCACGTGTTATCGTGCTGTTTTGATGAGTAGAGTGTTGGGTGCGTGATATTGGCAATTATTCTTTGCGCTCGTATTCACCTTCAATGGTGTTGCCGTCGTTCACTTTGTTGTCGGCTGACCCTTGTTGGTTTGGCCCTTGAGGTGGCGGTGTAAAAGGCTGACCACCGGTAAATCCACCATGAAAACCGCCATGGCTACCTGCCACCATTTGCAGCTGAAATTTATTCATCGCCGCTTTCGCTAACTTGGCTCTAATGCCTGGTTGCAACAACATTAAGCCGCAAAAATCAGTAACAAAACCAGGGGTCACTAATAATACCCCGGCGATAACTAGCATCATGCCCTCAATCAGTTGTTGGCCTGGCATTTCACCTTGGTTTACACGCGCTTGCACTTTGAACATGGTTTGTATGCCTTGGCTACGCACTAACGCAGAGCCGACGAATGCAGTAACGACCACTAAGCCAACGGTTGGCCAAGCTCCTAAGAATCCACCGACTTTAACAAGAATGAATATTTCTAATAACGATGTGGCAGTAAACAATAAAAACAGTCTGGCAAACATAATAACCTCAGCCTTGAGTTCCATTTCATAAGCATAACAAGCATGCAGTAAATCACTATACCTAAATGCCTTTATCGGGCTTAGGGTTAACAATGCTATTTCGCGATATAAATATCTCCTACCAAAGCCTGTATCGCCAACTATAGGAGCTAAGCTTGCTCAGCAAACATTGCAAATTCCCTGAGCAAGCTCAGGTCCTACAAAAAAACACGAATCAACAAATTTAACATACAAGGAGCGGAATTTATTCCGCGAAAAAATGTTTTTGCGAAAAAGTCTGCCTAGCTTACCTGAACTCTTACTTCGCCACAAAAACAGCATTCGCTGTATATACCGAACTCATAGCCAAGTATTACCGAACTCGAGATAAAATTTATAAGCCTTAATCACTTACAAAACCAAATTTGCCACCACAAAGCCCAGCGCCACAGAAGACGAAATGGTTACCACGCCTGGAATGACAAACGGATGATTGAATACGGCCTTACCAATGCGGGTTGAACCTGTGTCATCCATTTCGACTGCGGCAAGTAAAGTAGGATAAGTGGGCAGCACAAATAAAGCGCTCACGGCTGCAAAAGAGGCTATCGCCGCTGCTGGGCTCACTCCAAGCATCAGTGCCGATGGGATCAACGCGGCAGTCGTTGCCGCTTGCGAATACAACAGCATGCTGGCAAAAAACAACACCACTGACAGCATCCATGGGTGATCCGTTAGCACCACTCCTGAGATTTCTTTAATGCCTTCAATGTGGTTTGATACAAAAGTATCCCCCAACCATGCAACACCTAGCACACAAATACACGCGCTCATGCCCGATTTAAAAGTGGCAGCATTGAGCACTTCTGAGGTATCTATTTTAGTGATGAATGCAATAAGGGTGGCTGCTGTTAGCATAAACACCATAATGGCTTCGTTGCGGGGCAATACAGGGGCATCTATCCAAGCAACCGTATCACTAATGGCGGTGGCATAAGTAACCACAGCAATAATAGCGAACAAGAAAATCATGACTGACAGCTTAGCCCCAGACTTAAGCTCTCTCGCTTGTCCTTGATGCAACGAAACCAAGCCTTTGGCTAAGCGATCTTGATAAACCTCATCATCCGCTAAATCTTTCCCCATAAACTGCGCCACAAATGCCCCTATCATGCAGGCAATAAACGTGGTTGGAATGCAAATAAGTAGAATTTGTAAGTAGCTCACGTTGTATTTTTCTAGCATGCCGCTCATTAACACTAACGCCGCAGAAATAGGTGACGCCGTAATCGCAATTTGCGAGGCGACCACGGCAATGCTTAAAGGACGCGAAGGCCTAATGCCCTGCTCCTTGGCCACTTCGGCAATCACAGGTAAAGTAGAAAAAGCGGTGTGGCCGGTGCCTGCAAACAAGGTCATCACGTAGGTTACTATCGGGGCTAAAAAAGTGACCTGTTTCGGATTTTTACGCAGTACACGCTCAGCTAACGAAACCAAATAATCTAACCCGCCTGCAACTTGCATTGCTGCTATCGCGGCGATCACCGACATAATAATAAGGATAACATCAATAGGAATCGTGCCCGGTGTCATGCCAAAACCTAACGTCAGTATCAATACACCTAGGCCACCAGCAAAGCCGATACCTATACTACCTAGCCGAGCACCTAGAAAAATGGCGCTTAATACAACCAAGAGTTCTACTACTATCATGATCTTGTTCCTATCGAGTTTCGTTATAAATCCGTACTCAATCATTAGCATGATTGGTTGAGAACTAATGCGAGTTTACTGGCGCAGTCCACACTACAAAAAATATCTATTCGTTTATATATCGAGATACCCTTATCATTGAACCTTAAGTCTAATCCAAGGAGTGTGTATTGATGCAACAAACATACATTATGGTGCTGTGCTCTGCACCCGATAGCACGGAAGCCGATAAAATTGCAGGTGAAATTTTACGTGAAAAACTTGCGGCTTGTATTACCATGCAACCTAACGTGTATTCCTTGTATCATTGGCAAGGTGAGATACAGCAAGATCGTGAAGTGCTAATGATGATAAAAACCACGGCCAGCTTGTTTGATAAGCTGTCTGAAGCTATTAAAAATCTGCACAGCTATGATACGCCGGAGATTATTGCGCTGCCGATAACACAAGGTGAACCACGATACTTAAACTGGATCGATCAAGTAACACAATAGAAAACCACGTTAACCATTTAATCGCTGGGCAACTTTCATGCGCCCAGTAGCTTTACTTAACGCATTTTCAAGGTAGTAAAATGACTCGTTTTTTGGCATGTATTCTTAGTTTATTCTTGATTAGCACTACGATAGCAGCAGGCGATCCACCTTTTAGTCAAACTAGCGTTAATTCAAGTAGCCCATTTAGCCAGCAGCCGAGTTTTTTACCAGTCGACCGGGCTTTTCAGTTTGCTTACCAACAGCAAGACGATGAAGTCTATTTAAACTGGGCGGTTACACCTGAATATTACCTCTATCAGCATCAATTTAGCTTTCAGGCGCAAGGCGTTGAGATATTGCCCCCTATCTTGCCTGAGGGCATTGCTTATCACGATGACTACTTTGGTGATGTGGTGATTTATCGCCAAGACACAGAAATTGTATTAAATGTGAAAAACATCGCCAACGATGCGCAAATCAGCGTGACTTATCAAGGCTGCGCCGATGCGGGTTTATGCTACCCACCTGAAACCAAAGTGATTTATCTTAGCCCGCTAGAGGGGCAAACGAGTACAGCAAGTCAAAGCGACACGCCAGCACAGAGCAATGGTATCGTACAGCAAAAATTAGATCAGCAAAGCTCCAGCGGTCTAGCCGATATATTGTCCGAGCAAAGCTTACTCATTAGTTTGGGGTTATTTTTTCTCCTTGGTATTGGCCTTGCCTTTACTCCGTGTGTGTTTCCAATGTACCCGATTTTGTCCGGCATTATTGTTGGGCAACAATCCTTAAGCACAAAACGTAGCTTTTTACTGTCGTTTACTTATGTGCAAGGCATGGCGCTAACTTACACCTTACTTGGTCTCGTGGTGGCGATGGCAGGACTGAAATACCAAGCTGCGTTGCAACATCCGGTGATCCTGATTTCATTGGCGGTGCTTTTTACGGTGCTCTCTTTGTCGATGTTTGGCTTGTTTAACCTGCAATTACCCAGCTTTATCAGTGAGCGTTTAAATAAGGTCAGCAATCAGCAGCAAGGTGGCAGCGTCAAAGGCGTGTTTTTAATGGGTCTGATCTCAGGCTTAGTTTGCTCACCTTGCACCACTGCACCTTTATCAGGCGCTTTATTGTACGTAGCAGGCACCGGCGATTTAGTACTTGGCGGCGCGGTACTTTATGCCCTTAGCCTTGGCATGGGCTTACCTTTACTTGTTCTAGGCACCTCTGGCGGTAAATTTTTACCGAAAGCAGGCATGTGGATGGTGCACATTAAAGTGATATTTGGCTTTTTATTATTGAGTGTTGCCGTGGTGATGTTAGAGCGCTTTATTAGCGCTACAATAAGCAGCGTGTTATTTGCTCTTCTAGGTTTAGCTTTACTGGCATATTTAGCCCATGCACTCTGGCGCAGCGCACATCATTTAAAAACATTGGGGCTGGTTTGTATTGCATTAGCGGGCACAGCCGTGATTGGTTCAACCGCTGCACAGATCAGCGAGCAACAAAATACTAATCAAGGTTTAAAGTCTCGCTTTATTTATGTCACTGATTTATCTGAGTTACAAAATCAATTGGCTATTGCTAAACAAAATAATCAGGCCGTGATGGTCGATTTTTATGCGGATTGGTGCGTGGCCTGTAAGGATTTTGAAAAAGCCACTTTTACTCATAATGGTGTCATTGATCAGCTTGAGAATGTGGTCTTGATCCAAGCCGATGTCACTAAAAACAATGCCGATGATCAAGGCATGCTCAGTGAACTAAATATTTTGGGCCTGCCCAGCATTTTGTTTTATAACCAGCAAGGTGAGCGTTTAACCCAAGCACGTGTCACAGGCTTTATGGCTGGCGAGCAATTTTTACAACACTTGCAGCGCCATGAAATCCAATGAGTGAGAGCGTCTAGATGATTGAAAAAATCAGTCGGATCAATTTAAACCTGATTGTGAGTTTACATTTGCTGCTGCAAGAGCTGAGCGTAACCAAAGCCGCTCAGCGACAATTTATTAGTCAGTCGGCCATGAGTAAAAACTTAGCGAAGCTGCGCGAGTTGTTTAATGATCCGCTGTTAATTAAAGCGGGCCCTGAGTTAACCCCGACCAATAAAGCCATGCAACTGGCACCTGAAGTCGCCAAATTAGTGCAAGCCATGGATGGGCTATTTAGCTCGCAAGAGTTTGACCCGATGGAATGTCGCAAAGAGTTCACCATCGCCTCAACGGATTATGTCAGTGAATACATTCTTCCCAAGGCGCTGGCTGACATTTATCGCGCGGCGCCACATATTAGTATCAACGTCCAAAACTGGGACAAGCAAACCTATCAACTGTTAAAAGAAGGTAAGGTCGATTTAGGTACTACGATCCAAGATCCCAACGCCAAAGACATGCACGCCAGCTTAATCAATCGTGACTATTTTGTTTGTATCATGCGCCAAGAGCATCCTTTAAGCGCAAAAACCAGTTTGTCACTGCAAGATTTTGCTGACTATCATCATGCCGTGATCACCGTTGGCACAGACAAAACCACCGCTATCGACCGAGCCCTTGCCGACAAAGGCGTGACGCGAAAGGTACGGTTACGAGTCAGCTCTTATCCATCGGCTGTTAATATGGTGGCGCAATCTAATTTATTACTGACTTTGCCGTCGCATATCGCCAAGCGCTTGTCAGAAGATCACCCTGTAACCATTAAACCCTTACCCATCGAAATCGACGAATTTGATTGCACCTTACAGTGGCATCATCGCAACCATCAAGATCCGGCCCATCGCTGGTTTAGAACGCGTTTGGCGGAACTGATCCAAGCCCAAGAGCTGGATCCGATTTAATCTTTTAAATACACATTCCATTTTGGAATACTGTAAATTCTTAAAAGTCACTAAAGTAATAATCGATTCAGCACTACACTAAACAAATATTAATATTTGTTTAGATTCTTACCGTTATGACTGAAGTCTTGTTTACGTTACTGGTGATTAATTTACTGGGGATGTTAAGCCCAGGTCCCGATATGATCATGGTGATCCGCTATGGCAGCACAGGCGCTAAACGCACCACATTATGTTGTATTCTTGGCATCATGACCGGATTTTGTGCTCATTTGTTATTGGCTATTTTTGGCGTATCAATGCTGATAGCTCAAGCCCCCATGGTGTTTACCACGGTGAAATACCTCGGCGCGGCTTATCTAGTTTATTTGGGCATAAAAGCATGGCGCAGTAATAAAAAAAGCCTTGAGTCTACCTGTAAGGGCCCGATCAAAGCACGTTATGCTTACTTAGAGGGACTACTTTGTAATTTGCTTAACCCTAAAGTGTTAATGTTCTTAGTTGCCACTTTTACGCAAATTGTGTCGCCAGAAACCTCCACCAGCAATAAACTCTTTTTTGCCGCAACCATCGCCATTGAAGCCATTGTGGTTTGGGCACTGCTAGTCCGCTTTATCTATTCGGGCTGGCTTAATACCTGGCTCCAAAAAAACCAACAACGTATTAACAAACTCTCAGGTGTTATTTTAGTCGGTTTGGGCAGCATCATTGGCATTCAAATGTCTTAACCGATTCAAAAGATATCCTGAAAACCCCGTTGCACTGGCAACGGGGATCGAATTTTCACAATAACATCCGCCCATTTGTGTGAGCTGGGATCTATACTAAAGTCTTACTAAGGGGGCATCAATTGACCGAAAGTCATGTTGGTGTTAGCTTGAGGTAAAAAATTAGCCCCATCTATTAACATGGATATGATCCCATGGACACGCCCTACACTATTGTTATAGCCGATGATCACCCCCTATTTAGAAACGCTTTATACCAAGCGGTACATATGGCGGTGAACAACGCAAATTTACTTGAAGCCGATACCATTGATGGCTTATTGGCTTTACTAGAACAAACCGAAGACGTCGATTTACTGTTACTCGATTTAAAAATGCCTGGCGCTAATGGCTTTTCTGGCTTAACCCATTTACGAGGTTTATACCCTGATTTGCCCATAGTGGTGGTATCAGCCAGTGAAGATGAAGCTGTGATCCGCAAGGCGATAAAATTAGGTGCGATGGGATTTATTCCAAAATCGTCACCGATGAAGCAACTGGTCAGCGCCTTAAATCAAACCTTAGCAGGGGATCCTTGGTTACCTGAAGGCATCGACTTAAACTATGTCGACCCTGAGCAATCTGACTTTGCCGATAAACTCGCATTACTCACCCCGCAGCAATATCGAGTATTAGTGATGCTTAATGAGGGCCTGCTGAATAAACAAATTGCTTACGAACTCGGTGTTTCTGAAGCCACAGTAAAAGCTCACGTTACTGCAATATTTCGTAAATTAGAAGTCAGCAACCGCACTCAGGCGGTGATCGCACTGCAACAAATGGAAGTTGATTAATCACAGAGCCCTGCCCAAGGGCTCGGCATTTTCTCAACTATTGTCACTCGTTTTTAAGGTCTTCTATGCTAAATCCAGATATTGAGCAAGCCGCTCAAGTACTCGCATCACGTCGTTTTCACCAGCAAGTTGGCCCTTTTCTCCCTCAAGCGCAACGGCCAAACAACTTTAATCAAGCATTTTCCATTCAACAAGCCTGCGCCAAACATTACAGCCAACTAGCGAGCACGGCACAAATTGGCTGGAAATGCGCGCAACCCAATGGCGATAAAACCATTATTGGCGCCTTGTTTGAAAGTGAAATACAACACCAAACAACCATCTGCCCATTAGCAAGCACAGACGGCAAGGCGCTGATTGAACCCGAGTTATGTTTTACCCTCAAAAGCGATTTACCGCCGCGCGCTGGCGCCTATAGCCAAACCGAAATTGATGATGCAATTGGCAGTACTCGCCTAGCTCTTGAGTTAATTCAAAGTCGCTATGAGGCGCCTAAGCAAGCGAGCTTTTTTGACGCCTTAGCCGATGGCTTATTAAATCAAGGAGTATGGTTAGGGCCTGAGATCAAAGCTGCCACCGATCTAAGTTACAGCGAGTTTGAACTCACTATTGCAGTACAAGGTGAGCCCAATCAAGTACTAGTGGGTAAACATCAAGATGGCCACGCTCGTGCCGGTTTATATTGGCTGGTGAATTTTTTATCGCAGCGAGGCATAGGCCTAAGCAAAGGCCAACAAGTGATCACCGGCTCATATGCGGGTGTCATCAGCTTACCATTCGACAAAATTATCCATTTTCAATATGGCAAGTTAGGGGAGTTTCAGTTGGAATTTCGCGATATAAAGATCGCTCCTACAGATGACATTTCTTGACCCGTAGGAGCAGAGCTTGCTCTGCGAATATCACAAATTCCCTGAGCAAGCTCAAGTCCGACAAAAAGCACGAATCAACGAGCTCAATTACTTTTGCTGCAATCCCAGTAGATAGTTCTTGAGATTAACACCACGATTAGTAATACCGAGTTTATTGCGTAAACTATTGCGATGGTTTTCAACTGTTTTTCGCGCCACATTCAAGGTGCTAGCAATATCCTTACTCGACATACCTCCACGAATGAACTCAGCCACTTGCAACTCTGATGGGGTAAGCACTTGCAGCAACTGAGCGTTCATACTCGGCGCATCGTTAATTAATGATGTCATGCTCGATTTGACAATTTCTAAGCACATTCTCAGCATCGGATCTTGCAGTTGTTGCAACCGCTTTTCTACCTCAGGCAAGTGTTTATTACGCACCTCTTGTTGCAGCGACTCTGGCATTTGACTTTGCGGAGCGGACGTTAGCATGCTCAACGAACTCGCCAGTTCATTAATAATTTTATAATCCTGCTCAATCACTGAAAGTTTCGGCTCATCCGCTAACGCATCGCGTGACTGAATTTGCAGTGCAAACACAGCAGGCTCCTGCGGATCACTCAGCCTTATTACCTCAAACACTAAATTAGCCACGGTAAAGGATAACGCACTGGTGGGATTTAAAATATACGCACGAAGCCCTTCAATGTTGGTGTGACCAATTAAAAAAACCAAATCATCCAAGCAGTTAAGCTGTAGCGAAGAAACCGGATAATTAGACGCTAATATTTGCTCTGCTTGATCAAAAGCAACAAAATAAATGTCATTATTGGCCAATAACTGCTGATACATTTGCGCCGTAACTATCGGGTGTTGATGATGACTCATTAACCTCTTTATCTCCTCGCTGTGTTTGCTATCAATAAACCAACACTCAGACTGTATAATACCTATATTTTACCTGTTTATCACTTTATCCCCCGTTACAAACGGTGGTGAACTTCGCACTTAGGTAAAATGACAACGTGATGGTTTTACATCATAGCGCCACTATCTCATCAAAATATTGCTCATTTAAAAGTCAAACTGTGATTGTTATCACCTTGTTAAAATGGTGGGATGCGATCCCGATCGCACAAAACACCTATAAAACACCTAGAATAAATACCTATTAAATACTCAACCCATGGCTAACGTGAAACAAATTTTACAACAGGGCGTTTCTTGCACCGAGAGAAATACACCTCACTATTAAGACAGAAGGTATGCATGATGAAAACAATACGATCTATTTGCCAATCTTTAAGCTTAACCGCATTGCTAACACTGAGTGCATTTACACAAGCAGAATCGAGTGCGACGCTGGGGCCAAATGGTGAAACAGCCACTCCCTTTACCGATATCAAGCTAACCACTGAACAACAAGAGAGCCTAAAAACGAAAGCTTATACCGCTGCAATCTTGATGCATAGCACCTCAGACTGGTCCAGTGCATTAATTGCAGGCGCAAAAGATAGCTTTGGGCAACTTAATATAGAAGTCGTCGCTGTTACCGATGCCGAGTTTGATGCCAACAAACAGCGAACCGATGTTGAAACGATTATGGCCATGAAGCCCGATATATTAATTGCTTTAGTTGTTGATCCTGTTTCCGGTGCCGCAGCCTTTAAACCCGCGGTAGAGCAAGGCAGCAAGTTAGTGCTGATCAGTAATCTACCAAAAGGCTTTGTACATGGTAAAGACTACGCAGGCATCGTCACTGATGACTTATTTCAAATGGGCAAAATTGCCGCCGACCTGATTGCTAAATCCGTAGGAGGGAAAGGAAAAATAGGCTTTATTTACCACGAGGCTAACTACTACGTCACCAACCAAAGAGACCAAGCGGTACTGACTCACCTAGCCAAAAATTATCCTGATATTGAGATAGTCGCGAAACGAGGCATTGCAAACGCCAACGATGGTGAGGTGATCGCATCAGCATTAATCACCCAGTTTAACGACATTAAAGCCATTTATGCACCATGGGACAGCATTGCAGAAGGCGTGGTGTCGGCCACTCGCGCAGCAGGACGCAGTGATATCAAGGTGGTGACCATGGATCTCGGCGCAGCGAATGCCTTAGACATGGCGAAGCAGCGTAATGTTGCCGGCATTGTGACGGATTTACCCTATGACCTAGGCCAAACTCTGGCTCATATGGGCGCCCTTGCTAAGTTAGGTGAGCCAACACCACCGTTTGTGACTGTCAGCGCCAGTGGCGTTACCCGCGAAAATTTAGCTCAAGCTTGGCAACATGCGCTGCGTAGAGAGCTACCAAAAGCGGTCAGTAAAGCCCTTAATAATTAAACGAGCTGCAATTAGGCAAGGAGGTAATATGGCTCAGCACGTCATTGAAGCACGTAATTTACAAAAAGGGTTTGATAACAACCCGGTATTAAAAGGGGTTAATTTCACCCTAAAAGCGGGCGAAGTGCATGCGCTTGTCGGTCAAAACGGTGCGGGGAAGTCAACCTTAGTCAAGCTGCTCAACGGTTATCATCAACGCGATGGCGGCACGGTTCACTTATTTGGCGAGCCTTGTCATTTTTCTAGCCCTCGCGAAGCCCAAGCAAAAGGCATCGCGATGGTATACCAAGATCTCAGCCTGATCCCTAGTTTAAGTATTGCTGATAATATTTTTTTAACCCAAAACGAGCAGACTACACCGTTAATTTCAAATCGAGAGCGTGAACGCCAAGCCGCTCCTTTTTTGGCTGCTTTAGGCGTAAACATCGACCCAAGGCAAAAGGTCGAAAGTCTCAGTGTTGGCGAACAACAATTTGTTGAAATCGCTAAGGCCTTGGCCATGAAAGCCAAAATACTCGTGCTTGATGAGCCAACGGCTTCGCTATCAAACAATGAAATTAACGAGCTGTTTAAGGTGGTCAATAAACTCAAGTCACAAGGTATTGCCATTATTTATATCACCCACTATCTCAGTGACATCATGAGAATTTGTGATGCAGTAACGGTGCTGCGTGATGGTTATACCGTACTCGAAACAGCCACAGCCGATACGTCCATTGATGTATTAGTTGAGGCGATGCTTGGTCAAAAAGCAAACACTCAACTGACATGGGCTCGCCAAGTTGTGCCCGATAACTCCGCGTCAGTCCCTTTGTTGGAGTTGCGCGACGTGAGCACCGCGATGCTTAGCCATGTTTCACTTAAAGTGATGCCTGGCCAAGTAATAGGTTTAGCCGGATTACTCGGTAGCGGGCGCACCGAAATTCTGGAAGCCATATATGGGCTTACGCCGCTGACAGGCGGTGAAATTTTCGTTAACGGAAAACCAGTCTCCATCGCTTCTCCTCGGTCTGCCATCGAGAAGGGCATCAATATGGTACCCGAAGAACGACGCTCACAAGGACTCGTGCTGGATTTTTCTGTGTCAGATAACGTGTTAATGGCTTCGTTTGAAAGGATATCTAACTCATTGTTTTTAAATAAATCCAAAGGTGCGTCTATTGTTAACGATACGATTAAAAAGTTAGGCGTCAAAACCACGGGAATGGATCAATCGGTTCGTTTCTTATCCGGCGGTAATCAACAAAAAGTGGTGATTGGTAAGTGCCTTTCTACTGATGCCAAAGTGTTACTGCTGGACGATCCCACTTTTGGTATTGATATCAATGCCAAATACGAAATTATGAAAATTGTAAATCAATATGTCGCGCAAGGTAACGGGGTTATTTTTGTGTCGAGTGAGTACGCTGAAGTTGGTAGTTTTTGCGATGTCATTTATGTGGTTAATAAAGGACGTATTGTGCGGCAATTTAGTGAACAGCCCATGAGCGAAGAGCAGTTACTGGCGGCAGTGCAATAGCCGAACAAATAAAAAGGATATTAAGCATGAATGAAAAAACACTGGTGGCAAGCAGCCAACCTAAGTTCAACATCGCCTGGCGTGATTATATTATTTACTTTGTTTTTATTGGTATTTTTGTCTTTTTCTCGGTAGCACTCCACGATAAAGGCTTTTTATCATCCACTAACTTAATGAATATCGCCCGCCAAACCGCCACCATCGCAATCATGGCGGTGGGCATGACCTTTGTGTTAAGCGCAGCCGAAATAGATCTTTCCTTCGGCGCCACTTTAGCACTGGCCGCAATAGTGGCCGCGCTGACATTGCAAGAAACCGACAGTATTTTCCTTGCGGTGTCTGCGGCGTTATTAGTAGGCACCATGATTGGTTTTATCAATGGTATTTTTGTCACTATGGTTGGCATTCCCTCCTTTCTCGTGACCTTAGGCACCACAGGCATTATCACGGGGATCGCACGTTGGTCTACGTCTTTGCAGTCGATTCCCATTGATAACGACACTTATGCGTTTATTTTTGGCTCTGGCGATATCGGCCCCTTTTCTATCTTATTTGTATGGATTTTAGTGGTGACTGTGATTGGCGCATTTGTACTGCGTAATACCACCTTTGGTAAGCATGTTTTAGCCACGGGCGGTAATAAAGTCTCGGCCATGTATTCTGGGATCAATATTAATCGCATAAAGCTTTATGTATTGATGATTAATGGCTTTCTCGCGGCATTAGCAGGCATTTTATATTCAGGCCGCCTCTACAGCGCACGCTACACCTTGGGCGAAAACGACCTGATGTTAGTGATTGCAGCGGTAATCATTGGCGGCACTAGCTTATTCGGTGGTAAAGGCACTGTTGTCGGCTCTGTGATCGGCGCATTGATTATGGGCATGGTTAATAACGGCTTGATTTTAATGGGGCTGAATGTAGACCAACAGCTGATATTACGCGGCATCATCGTCATTGTCGCTGTGACTTTTACCATGGGTCAGCTACGCCAATTACGCAAAAAATAATTAAATATATTAACTTAGGAGAAAATCATGATTGCCGATAGCCAAATCAGCGCCATCATCAAGCAATGGTCGTTAAAAGAAAAAATAGGTCAGCTCTTTATCTTAGCGTTTCCCGGTAAAGACGCAGAGCAAGCCAGAAACATGATTGCCGAATACAACTTAGGTGGCTGCTATTTAAGTCAAGACAACGCGACGACGTTTGCCGAAGCTCATCAGCTTAATAAAGGGCTAGAGGGAATATTACATCAACATCAGCGCCTGCCTCTGTTACTGGGTGTAGACCAAGAAGGTGCCTGGGGCGTGCTGGTGGGAGAATCAAGCACAGGCCCAGGTAACTTAGCCCTTGGCGTGGCCGACTCGGTAAAAAACACCGAGCAAATGTATCATATATTTGGCGACGAAATGCGCTATGCCGGTTTTAACTGCATATTGGGGCCGTGCTGTGATGTGAACTTTAACTTAGCTTCTCCTATTATTGATACTCGCTCGTTTGGCGATCAAGTTCATAAAGTGAGTGCCCATGCGGCTGGAGCCGTAAGAGGCTTACATCAAGGCAACATTATTGCTTGTGCCAAACATTTTCCAGGCCACGGTGACACCCAAGGTGATACCCACCGAGATATTCCACAGGTTAATAAGTCATATGACGAGTTAAAAGCTAACGATTTGGCTCCATTTCAAGCCGCGATCAACGCAGGCGTTGATGTGGTGATGACCAGCCATATCCTTTATCCCAAGCTAGATGCTCAACATCCAGCTACGTTGTCACCCTCCATACTGCAGCAGGTGTTGCGTCATGATATGGGCTTTGATGGCATTATCATTTCAGACAGTATGAATATGGGAGCCATTGTTCATCACTATCATCCGGTCGAAGCGGCCATTAAGGCCATGCAAGCCGGGATCACTATGATCATGCTATCTGAAGAGCATTACGATCATAGCCATGCCTACTTGGATAAACAGTTAGCAATGATCCACGGCCTAGTTGAAGCGGTGGAGTCTGGCGAGCTTGCAGAAAGTATTATTGAACAAGCACTACGCCGCGTGGTGCGCTTAAAACTGGAGAAGCTAATGCCAATGGCGCTATATCAAGAAGCGGATTTTTCGCAAGGATCATTGGTCGCCAAGCAAGCAGCGCAAGGGGGGGTAACTTGGATCCGAGGAGGCATCAATGGACAAGAGCAACCCCTCTACGTAATCAATGCAACGCCAGCATCCAGTTACAGCAATTTAATCAACCCAAGAGGGATTGGCCCCAATCAAGCACAATCCGCATACTCGCACTTTATCAACGCGCTGAAACACACTCAGCTGAATTGGCAAGAAACCAGCTTAGAACAACTTTCTGAGCAGGCAAAGCAAGGCTATATTGTGCTGGTTACAGAGAACCACCCCCTTCCCGGAGAAGATTTTGAACAACAAGCTGCGCAGCAGCTAGTGCAACAATGCAGTCGCGATTTTGACAATTTAGTGGTGGTGGCACTGCGTAGTCCTTACGATTTATGCCAATATCCAGATCTTAAACACTACTTATGCGCCCATTCGGCACGGCCAGAGAGTGCAACTGCTGCAGCGCAAGTATTAGCCAATGAAGTAACTGCCGCACAAGGCTGCGCCGTCAGTCTCGTGAGGTAAAGAAAACCGCTCACGGTATTCAGCCGTGAGCCTCCCTTGCGTTTAGCTCACTCTAATTATCCAATAAAGAACGGATCAAAGCTTTGAGTTTTAACGGTTTCACTGGCTTGCTCAAATAATGGTAACCGTGCTGTTTGATTTTTTGCATCATCTCATCTTGGCGATCGGCGCTGATCACCACGCCGGGAATATCGCCATATTGCAAACGTAACATGTGCAGGGCTTGCAGACCGGTTTTGCCGCCACCAAGATGGTAGTCACTTAATATAATTTGTGGCAACCAGCCTTTTGACAGTTTTTCTATCGCAATATCAAGACTTTCAGCCACTACCACTTCACAGCCCCAGCGGCTTAGCAAATCACTCATGCCTGAGAGAATATCCACTTCATTATCGATACATAAAATTCGTGTGCCCGCCACGCCAACACTTGGCTGAGTCACTGGGTTAACCACCTGCACTTGCTGCGGTGCTGAGCGCTCAATCAACACACTAAATACCGTGCCTTTATTGGGCCAAGATCGCACTAACAACTGATGCCCTAACAATTTGGCGAGTCCTTTAGCAATGGCAAGCCCTAAACCTAAGCCTTGCTCTTGCGCGGTTTTAGAATGGTCTAAACGCAAAAACTCTTCAAAAATGTCAGCCAGTTTATGCTCTGGAATGCCCGGCCCATTATCCCAAACTTGAATTTCAACATGTCTCTTCGTGCGGCGCACACCCAATAACACCTTGCCTTTTGGATTATAGCGAAAGGCATTAGTAAGAAAGTTCTGTAAGATCCGGCGCAGTAACTTAGGGTCGGAATACACCGGAATATTGGCGAGTAAGGTATGAAAGCTAACCCCATATTCTTTACCGAGCACACTAAACTCAGCATCGAGTTGATTGAGCACGTCGGTAATATAAAAATGCTTAAGTTTCGGCGTCAACTTACCAGCTTCTAGACGCGACATATCCAGTAAATCGCCAATTAATTCTTCTGCCGAGGTCAGTGAATCATCAATGTGCTTAGCCAGAGTGGATGTTTCTGGCGTGTTCGCCATTTCTCTTAATGATGAGGTAAACAGCTTAGCTGCATTTAATGGCTGCATTAAGTCGTGGCTGACCGCCGCTAAAAAACGGGTTTTAGAGTGATTCGCCATTTCTGAAAGTTCAGTGGCATACATTAATTGCGCATTTAAATGAGATAAGGCTTCGGTGCGCTCTGCGACTCGCGCTTCAAGGTTTTCATTTGCTTCTTTAAGGGCTTTTTCGGCTTCACGAAAGGGCGTAATGTCATAAAAGGTCATGACAAAGCCACCGCCCGGCATCGGGTTACCCTGCATTTGAATTTCTCGCCCATCGAGCCGAGTACGCGATGATTCATGGGGCGTACCATTGCGCATATGTTCAAGACGCCGCTGGATCTGTGACTCAATATCACCCAATCCTAATAAGCCTTGCTCAGCATTGTAGCGCATAATATCTTCTATCGGCCGCCCCACTTGGATCAGCTCTTTGGGAAAAGAAAATAACTCAATATAACGGCGATTCCATGCCACTAATTGTAACTGGCTGTCGACCACCGAAATCCCTTGGTTGATGTGCTCAATCGCCCCTTGTAGTAGGCCGCGGTTAAATTGAAATAGCTCGGAGGCTTCATCCACTATGGTGGCCAATTCGTCCAGCTGCATATCGCGGCCTTGCAAGGCAGAAGACAACACCAACCGCGCTGAAGATGCGCCAAACACCCCAGCCAATAGGCGCTCGGTCAGCTCTATCAGTGACCCCGGCGCTTGCATCTCAGGCTTCAACTCTAAATCATTAATGCGTGAATAACGGGTGTAATGTAACTTGACGCGGCGACGGCCTAAAAACCGTGTAGCTAGCATTTCTAACTCTTCTACCCGCACTTTCGCTTGGTAAAATGCCACCGGATCTTTATCTATATTGCCAACAAAGCCTGATGCTTGCATACGCTCACTTAGGGCTGATGAGGTTAAGCTTGAGCCAATTAAGTAGCCCAGTAAATTAGACACAATACTGAGTAAAATACCCCAATAAGCTGGGCTGAGGTCGGTAAATAAACCAAACTGTGGCGGCGTGATTAACCAAATCAACGAGTTGCTATTTATATCACCGGGTAACCAATTTAGTTCATGGCATAAGGTTAACAGCCAAAAACCAAACCCTAAGGTTAACCCTATGTAAACCCCCTTGCGATTACCGCTGCGCCAAAACAGCCCTAAAATTAACGCTGGCGCAAACAGGGCAATGGCGGCAAATGACAACACGCCAATTGCCGCTAACGACTCGAGCTGACTAAACAGTAAGTGCGCGCCCCACGCCAGCAATAAAATAATGATGATCGCGGTGCGACGAACCTTGATCAGCAGATCTTTAAACTCAACAAAGCTGTTCTTTTCAAAATTTTGTCGGCGTAGCAACAAGGGTAAGACAATGTCGTTACTGATCATAATAGACAAAGCTATAGTGGAAACTATCACCATGCCACTGGCCGCTGACATACCACCAAGGTAAGCGGCAATGGCAAGATAAGAGTGGTCAAAAGCCATTGGCAAACTGATCACATAGTGATCGGGACTCACGTGTTCGCCTAGCCATAAGTCTCCAGCCATCGCCAGAGGCAATACAAACACGCCCATGGCTAATAGGTAAAACGGAAACAACCAGCGCGCCCAGTGCAAATCTTGGCCTTGATTATTCTCTACCACAGTGACATGAAATTGGCGCGGCAGACAAATCATCGCACAGGCCGAAAGCAAAGTAAGCACTAACATCTCTAGCCCTTGTGCCCAATTAAACGCCCCCGCTCTGGCACTGAATTTATCTGCAATGGGCGCGGTGATAGCATCAGGTGCAGTATAAAAAACGTATAGAGCAAACACCCCCACCGCAACAAAGGCTATCAACTTAAGTAAGGATTCAAACGCCACGGCGATCATCATGCCGCGATGATGTTCGGTAATATCAATTTTACGAGTACCAAACAAGATAGTGAACATGGCAAGAGCAAGACTCACCAACAGCGCCATCAAGCCTGCATTATCTGCATTTTGCACCGCCGCCACAGTCGGGGTGCCGAGTAACTCAAGCCCCATTACAATGGCGCGCAGCTGCAGCGCGATGTAAGGCAAAATACCAATAATGGCGATAAGAGTGATCACCATCGCCAGCTTTTGTGATTTACCATAGCGCGCGGCAATAAAGTCGGCAATGGAGGTAATATGCTCACGCTTGGAAATGAGGATGATCCGGCCAAGTAACTTCCAGCCAAGGGTAAATACGAGAATAGGGCCAAGATAGATGGGAATGAACGACCAAAAGTCGGTGCTGGCCTGCCCCACGGTGCCAAAAAATGACCAGGAAGTGCAGTACACGCCAATAGAAAGGCTGTACACCAAAGGCTGCCATTTTAAACGCTTAGCTTTGATTCGATCGCCCAACCAAGCAATCAAAAACAATACACTAAGATAAACAACCGATACCGGCGCGACTAACCAGCCAAGATCCATGGCAAACCCAGATTAAGACATTTTCGCTATTGTTATTAAAGCGTTAAATCAACACAAGCAAAAACATCGCAGAGTTAGATCTGGCGCTGCCGTGCCAAGTAAAACACAGGTAAAGCCAGCACCGCCATCAGCCAAAATATATTGGCTTGCCAAGTCGGGTAAAAATAGCCTGACATTAAGGTAAGTACCGCGGTAGTTAAACCTAGAGCAATCGCGGCATACAGGGCTTGTAGTTGAATGGCATATTCCGCAGAGGCTTCTTCTGAAATGTAACGAATGGCGGCAATTTGCGCAGCGGCAAAGGTAATTGCGTGCATGGCTTGCGCCATCACAATAACGCTAATTTCGGAGGTACTTGCCAGTAAACTCCAGCGCACCGCAACCCCCACTGCCGCTAATAAAAACAGTTGGCTAGCACGCCATTGGCCAAACCATTTACTGGCAAAAGCCATAAAGCAAACCTCGGCCAATACCGAAAAGCCCCATAGATAACCGATACTGGTTTCGCTATAGCCCACGCTTTTCCAATAGATAGAGCTAAAACTATAATACGCCGCGTGACTACCTTGAATACAGCTGGTGATAATAATAAAACGGATCACACTTGGTTTTTTTAGCACTTGCCAAAGCGGCGTGCGAACGGTGTTTTGTACTTGAGTATCTTTAGGCAGGGTAGCGGGCTTGATTAAGCTCATTAGTACTAATGCCAATAGACTAGCCAACATGGCATAGAGAATAATGTTGTGGTCAAAACGGGTGATCAGCCCGCCCATAATACTGGATGATACGATAAAGCTCACCGAGCCCCATAAGCGCACCTTGCCATAATCAAGGCGAATTTGACTAACCCATTTTGATGCAAGGGCGTCACCCAATGGCATTAACGGCGAGATAATAAAGTTGGCGAGTAAGGTGCCCAGCGCCAGTAACACAAAGCCTTGTAGAAATAGAAATAGTGCAAAACAAGCTAATGTAAGGAAACACAAATAGCGGATGACGGGTAGCAGCTGGCTTTCTTTTTTTACCCGCGGCACGATCAATAAGCTAGCAATACAGCGTAAAAATAGCCCCGAGCCCAGCACTAAACCGATTTGCCCTGCGGTTAACCCCTCACCTTCCAGCCATAACGCCCAAAAAGGCAGGAAAATACCCCAAGCAAAGAAAAATAAGGAGAAAAAGCTGGCAAGCCAAAGGGGAGAAGATAAAAAAGGCACTTAGTGAACTCCTTGGAGAATAAGTGCCTTATGATACCAGTTTGAACATTAGATCAAAATTTAAAACCGATTCCAAAATTCTCACGGAGTTTGAGAGGTTAGATCTGAAGGAGGATGAGTACAACCCGCAGTGCACTCAGCCCAAGCATCTTCAAAGTTCAGAGCACTTGCCGTTGGTCCATGGTTAATAGAATCCCTGCATTTTGACATGGTCTTACAAGAGTATTTTTTACCATTATATGTCATTTGATCATATTCAAAATATTTAAACGTAGGATCATAGGCGGGAGGTGTGTGTGCTGGATCATAAGGGTTATTAGAAGGGTTCAATCCATTTGACCCTGTTCCACCACCAACACCTGTTCCGCTTTGAGAAAGGCTAAAGTAACTATCAACACTAAAAGGGCTTACTGGACTAATAGGCATAATAAGCTTTTGAGATTTCAGTTCACCATCTAGCGATGTCCAATCATATTTTACTTGAAGATTAACTAACTGTGTTGATGTTGTTAGTCCACCTGATGTAACAAGCGAAACAGGGGTTGGGCTAACTGCACGAGTAAATGTAATTCCACCTATAGCCTGTGAAGTATCATCCTTTAGTTTGTTAAGCTTCCCCATAGACACAATATTCGTGAAAGTCGAGTCCTGAAACACTTTAGCGTCTTCAAACGATTGTTGAGCTAGTCTTACTGAAATTAAATACTCTTCTGCTTCAGCACTTTTATGGCGCATTTCTTTCTGTAAAGCTACGATCCCAGTTACACCAATAGAAATCACTAATAATGAAATAAGTACTTCTAAAAGTCCAAAACCTAAATTATTACGCATCTATATCACTCCAGCCACCAGGTACCCAATATGCTTTTTTTCCTAAAAGTTCACCCGGATCGGGTAAACCATCAAGCAAGTCTCGTCTATAATTAACAACTAGGGAGGCGGTATAACGAAAAGCGTATTTATAATCAACAATAAATGCACCATAGATATTACCTGTAACCTCTGCACCGAATCGTGCTAATTTCCTTGATGGATTGGTCGAATCAGAATTAAAAGCATACAACAATCCATTCAAGCTAAAATTACCATTTACATTTCCATCTTGTACAACAAGCATTATAGGGTTACTTTCAGTACCAATAGTGCCAAAACCTGTGGGTACATTACATTCACCAGTAACCCAAATTATTTTCGTTGAGCCAGCGTCTGAAATGGCTTGAGGTAAATTAGTACAACCTGTTATATGAACTGTAATCTCTGAATTATCTCGTAATTCCTTCCAATCTGTCTCGGGAACTCCTAAATAAGCATAAAGATTATCACCACGTAAGGCTGGATTTTTTACAACATCTTTTAAGTTCGTATTCAAGCTTCCGTCAGTCCCAAAATCAGCTCCCCCGACTTGAACAGCTGAAGGCGCAGCTTCTTTTCCCGGAAGCGCTGCATTTATATTAACAGAGCCATATAAGGAACTTGCCCCCGCCGCAATCAACGGTGAAACAATCGCTCTTCTTTCAGGAGGGTAAACAGCAATTCGAGAAATAGTTCTAGTTAGTAAACCACTATCGCCCTTACCTGTTGAATTAACCGTTACTAAACCACAATCAGCACACTCTTCAATAATTTCAACATCATAAACATCAACCTTGCTTAGATTGTATACATTATTACCCGATGCGTTTAGTGTCCCCGCTAGACCAGGGGTTGACGTTTTCCATCCTTTACTACTTAAAAAACTAATAGCATGCTCTAAACCCGCTTCGGCGTTAACAAAGGTTTCACGATAGCGATAATCATTGCTGCTAATTTTGGCTTCCATCAGCCGAGACTTTACCGAGAAAAAAGTAAAACTCGTGGCTGAAATCAATAATAAAAGAGTTACCGTTAGCATGGCTAAACCAGCTTGTTTATTTTGTCTGTGCTTTAACTTCATCATCTCAGCATTTCCATATTGCGAATTTGAATCAATGAAGACATTTCTTCAGTCGCCGTTTTTTGCGCTATTGAAGTCCCAGCTTTCAGTTCAACTTTAATGAACCGCACACGAGACTTATCAGGCCTAACAACTTCAGGGGTAAATTTAAGTTCGGTGACTTTAATGAAATTATCATCGGTTATAGCTTGCCACGTACCACCAGAACAATCAGTACTACTTTTAGGAATGAGAGCGCCTATTTCAATTTTCTGGCTGTTTAAACGAAAGCCAAAGCCTTCATTTAACGCAGGATCGCCCCCCGACTTATCTTTGTCATACATAAATAAAATACAATTATCAGCGCCCGCGCCCGTAGCATGGGTATAAATCTGGGCTGATTTTTCCGCAAAACTCACACCCGCTATAGGCGGTGCAGGCGTAAATGTCTCTAACCACATAAACTTATTAGCACCAGAAACAGTCCCTAGCGCATAGGAAATAGTATCCCCTCTATACCCCGCACGGCGAATATCAGATTCCATCAGGTGCATCACTGCCTGAAGGTCGGTTTTCATACGGGAGTATTTGATACTGTTGATGTTATTAACCACACCACTGACGTATAGGCTAGAGATCATGGCGATCACTAAGGTGCCTAGTACTAGGGATATCATTAATTCGACAAGTGAGAAGCCGTGTTGTTTTTTTAGATACATTCCTTGTAACCTAATCCTACATCGCCTACCTGGCAGATTCTGACCCTGCCGCGTAGGCTAGTGATCACATTTAATTGTTTATGCTGCGCATTTTCTAGCCGAATTGTACCGCCATTTGCAGTTAAACGCACGGATGAAAATTGTACTTTATTATCACTAAAGGTAACTGGTTCTACTGTTGCTAAAGTGATCTTCTCACCGTCAACCCAATCTGCACTGGTGTCTAGGCCATCTAATGTACAGGAGTTAGCCGTAAAACAATCGCAACTCGCTAAGTCAGTTAAACCCGTTTTCCATTTGTTACCTTGTTGGCAAAAATGAAGGTAGATGTTTTGATTACGCTTTAGCGCTTCGCTCTTGGCATGCATTAACCGGCTATAGGTAGATTCTGCAATACCTTTTAAGTTTTGATCTTGCGTTAAGCTTTGATAGGAAGGCAAACCAATGCCGAGGATAACCCCCATTACCACTAATGCTATCATTAACTCTATTAAGGTAAATCCTTGGGTAAATAGGCGGTTAAATCCGCAACTAACCACGTTCACCTTTTTTAACATATTCCCTTCTTAGCCGCTGGCATTTTAACATGAACAAAAAATAACCTCGATACTCAGATCACAGTTTAGTCAACTAAACGATAGATTTATCACTTAGAAGCAGTTAAGTGATATTTTTATTAATAGTGTGATCAGACTAAAGTCTGGCTAGTTAATCTTTGCTAGTTCGCTAAGCTCAAAAGAAGCGCTGAACAATTTCAAACCGTTAGAGGAGTTAATTGTGGCGGAGCACTTTAGCTTTACTCATGCACCATTTGATTTGTTGACCAAGAGCCAGCAAAAACTATTTTTGGATCATTTGGATATTGTCTATTTCCCCGAGCAAGCTCACTTCATAAAGCAAGGTGAAACCGCTAGCTTGCTTTACATAGTGCTAAAAGGATTGGTGGAAGAGTTCAGCGAGGCAAACCAATCCATTTTCGCTCACTACACTAATAACGACTTCTTTGATATTCGCAGCCAATTTGGCAGCCCATGCAAACACGATTATCGAACAATAGAAGAAACCATTTGCCATACTCTGCCAAGCGATGTATTTCGTGATTTGCTCAACAGCAACGCTGCCTTTGCCGATTATTTTCAACGGGATTTAGCACAAAAATATGCACAACTTGAAGCGCGTGAAGGTAATAAAAACTTAGCTGAGTTTATTCTGACCCGTATTGATGACTCTAACGTGCAACCTGCCATAGTTATTGGCAGCGATGTGAGCTTAAAAACCGCCACTAAAATGATGCTAGAACAAAAGTTGGAAACCTTAATTGTTGAGCAAGACGGGCTTTACGGCATGCTCACTGGTACCGATTTGTTGCGCGCGGCAGTATTAGACGAGCAAACGTTAGATTCCGCCGTCGCCCACTACGCCAATTACCGTTTAATTAGTATTGAGCAAGGTGACTTTTTGTTTAACGCCATGTTGGCCATGACCCAGCATCAAATAGAACGGGTAGTGGTTAAAAACGGCGACAGCATCGTTGGTATTATGGAAATGGCTCATGTGCTGAGTTTATTTTCCACCCACTCCCATGTGATTGCGCTACGTATTGCACGTGCGAAGAATATTGAAGAGCTAAAAAAAGCCGCGCAAACTTTAAATAATCTGGTCGAAAACCTCACCAACAATGGCATTAAAATTGTGTTCATTATGGAGCTACTAGCCACCATGAATGGTCAGATAATGAAGAAGCTGTTTGAACTATTAGTCCCAGAGTCGGTGCAAAACCAAGTTTGTTTGATAGTCATGGGCAGTGAAGGACGTGGCGAACAAATATTAAAAACCGACCAAGATAACGGTTTAATTTTAGGCGAACATCTTATTTGGCCTGAGCAACAAGCTACATTAGCAGCGTTTAGTCAGCACTTACTTAGCTTTGGTTATCCGCCCTGCCCCGGTCAAGTGATGGTTAACAACCCGTTTTGGGTAAAAACCAGCAATCAATGGCATGAGCAAATTGAACAGTGGTTATTACACGGACAATCGGGTGACAGCGAAAGCTTGATGCAATTAGCCATTATTAATGATGCCCATGCCGTCGCAGGTGATAAAACGCTTTTGCCCCCGTTAAAACAACAAATAATAGATGGCTGTAAAGGTAAAGAAGTCATGCTGTCACAGTTTGCCCGCATCGCCTTACAGTTTGGCTCACCTTTGAATTTTTTTGGCCATATCAAATCTAATGATGCTGGGCTTGATATTAAAAAAGGCGGCATATTTACTATTGTTCATGGCATTCGCTCATTGGCGATTGAACAAGGCATTGCTACAACCAATACTTTGGCGCGCATTAGAGAGCTAGCCAAATTACGGGTGTTAGAGCAAAAACAGTCACAAGATCTGCAAGAAACGCTGCAACTGTTTTTTTGGCTACGATTAGAGCAACATTTAACACCTCACCAGCAAGGTATGAACTTACTCGATATTACTCAACTTACTCCCAACGAACGCGATCTATTACGCCACGGTCTACATGTAGTGAAAAAATTTAAAAGCTTTTTAGCCCACCACTTTATGATTCGAGATTATTAACCATGCTTTTTCAACGGTTACTAAGACCATTTGATAAGATGCGTGCAGCAAAGGGACCATTTGCAGGGTTATTTACGCCATGTAGCGTAGATGAAGTCGTTTCAATTGATTGCGAAACCACCAGTTTAGATCCACAAAGCGCAGACATTTTAACCATAGGTGCAGTTAAAATTCGTGGTAACCAAGTGCTTACCTCACAAAAACTGAGTTTAAAAATCCAGCCTCCTAAACCTATTAATCAAGACTCAATTCCAGTTCATCACATAAGAAATCAAGATATAGCTGGCGCCATGAGCCTAGAGCAAGCTTTGCCAATATTACTCACCTTCATTGGTAACCGCCCCATTTTGGGTTACTTTGTGAAATTTGATATCACCTTAATTAACCGTTATACCGAGCTGTATTACGGCTTTCATTTACCGAATAAACCCATCGAGCTATGCCATGTGTACTATAAAAAGGTAAACACTTATTACCCAGACGCATGGCTTGATCACAAATTTGAAACCTTAGCTGACACCCTAGGTGTTCCCATTATTGGTCGTCACAGCGCCCTTGGGGATGCGATCACCGTCGCGTTAATGTATTTACAGTTACAACAAGGTAAACGCCCGAAACTAATGTAAGAAGTAATAAAAAATACTTTTATATCAAAAACTAAAAATAATTTTTTCGCCACCTCCCCATTATTCACGGGTTAGTCAGATACACCACATGTTACAAAAATTAATATTTAGGTGAAGCGGTTCACATTACTTTAACCTTTACCCGTCTATGATGTTCACCAAAATATTAAGTCTCAGTTTTATATAGTGTTAGCCAAAGGTCTAATTGTTAAAACTCATGTTTTATTCGAGTTTAATTATATATTTCAGGCTAGCGCCAGCCTGCAACAGTGGCATAGCAAAACTGATAGTGATTCCCTTCAAGGAGTGATAATGAGTGATATAAAGGTTTATCCAGTACAAGAAAACATCGCAAAGAATGCATTAATTGATGATGCGGGCTACCAAAAGATGTACCAACAATCGGTTGTTAACCCAGAAGGTTTCTGGCGTGAACAAGGTAACATTGTTGATTGGATCACCCCTTATACCAAGGTAAAAAATACTTCTTACGACCCAGGCCATGTCAACATCAAATGGTTTGAAGATGGTGAACTAAACGTTTCAGCCAACTGTATTGACCGTCACTTAGCAACTCGTGGCGATGATGTAGCTATCATTTGGGAAGGTGACAACCCTGCCGAAGACAAAAAATTAACCTTCAAAGAATTGCACCAAGAAGTGTGTCAATTTGCTAACGCATTAAAAGCGCAGGGCGTGAAAAAAGGCGACGTGGTGTGCTTATACATGCCAATGGTGCCTGAAGCGGCTATTGCCATGTTAGCTTGTACCCGCATCGGCGCGGTTCACTCTATTGTATTTGGTGGTTTCTCACCGGATGCATTAGCAGGTCGTATTGTTGACTCTAACTCTAAGATAGTCATTACTTCTGATGAAGGTCTACGTGGCGGCCGTGCGGTACCGTTGAAGAAAAACGTTGATGAAGCCCTCGCAAACCCTGCTGTTACTTGCATTGAAAAAGTGATTGTACTTAAACGTACCGGCGGTGATGTTGCTTGGAATGATAGCCGCGATGTGTGGTGGCATGAAATTACTGAAAATCAATCGCTAGAATGTGAGCCTGAAGCAATGAATGCGGAAGACCCATTATTCATTCTTTACACTTCTGGTTCAACGGGTCAACCAAAGGGCGTGCTGCACACTACAGGTGGTTACCTAGTGTACGCGGCCATGACCTTCAAATACATTTTTGATTACCAACCTGGTGATGTTTACTGGTGTACAGCTGATGTAGGTTGGATCACTGGCCACACTTATTTGGTTTACGGCCCATTGGCAAATGGCGCAACCACCATTTTATTTGAAGGTGTGCCTAACTACCCTTCAACGGCTCGTATGAGTGAAGTAGTTGATAAACATCAAGTAACTATTCTTTACACTGCGCCAACTGCAATCCGCGCATTAATGGCGAAAGGTGATGAAGCAACCGCTGGTACTAAACGTACTTCACTACGTGTGATGGGCTCTGTGGGTGAGCCAATCAACCCTGAAGCATGGGAGTGGTACTACCGTGCTATTGGTAATGCAAGCTGTCCAATTATGGATACTTGGTGGCAAACAGAAACGGGTGGCATTTTAATCACGCCACTGCCTGGCGCCACTGCACTTAAACCCGGCTCAGCCACACGTCCGTTCTTTGGCGTGCAACCTGCGCTAGTAGATAATGAAGGCTTGATCTTAGATGGCGCAACCGAAGGTAACTTGGTAATGCTAGATAGCTGGCCGGGCCAAATGCGCACCGTTTATGGCGATCATGAACGCTTTGAACAAACTTACTTCTCAACATTTAAAGGCATGTACTTTACCGGTGATGGCGCACGCCGTGATGAAGATGGTTACTACTGGATCACAGGTCGCGTTGATGACGTATTAAACGTGTCTGGCCACCGCATGGGTACCGCTGAAATTGAAAGTGCACTAGTTGCGCACCCAATGATAGCTGAAGCGGCCGTAGTGGGTGTACCACACGAAATTAAAGGTCAAGGTATCTATGCCTATGTCACCCTAAACGCAGGCGAAGAGCCAACGCCTGAGCTACACGCTGAAGTGAAGCAATGGGTACGTAAAGAGATAGGTCCAATCGCTACACCTGATGTTTTACATTGGGCAGAAGCGCTACCAAAAACCCGTTCAGGCAAGATTATGCGCCGGATCCTACGTAAGATCGCAACGGGCGACACCGGTACATTAGGTGATACTTCAACACTGGCGGATCCTTCTGTGGTTGATAAACTGATTGAAGAAAAATCCAAGGTAGTATAAAAGGGTTATTGAAAGCATAAGAAAAAATTCCATTCTACACTCGCTTGCCGGCTTTTTAGCCGGCTTTTTTTTAACTAAAAAGTATAGAAAGCAGTGTAATAAACTGATTTAACTAGCTTTAACATCATAAAACCGATGCTTTCAAGTTTTGTTTCATCAATTCAAACATGTCTTGATCTTTGTCTAATTACCGCTTAATTTGGCAACATATCTGCAAAGATCTTGTAAAGAGAAATGGATCAATGTCAAAAAATTGCAAAGTTCTATTATTAAACGGCCCCAACCTTAATTTACTCGGCATGCGTGAACCAGAAATCTATGGTGCGCAGACCCTTGCCGATGTAGTTGAAGATCTCACTCGCTTAGCTGAGACGTTCGAACTGGATCTTGATCACCTGCAATCAAACCGTGAATACGAGTTAATCGAAAAGATCCACCAAGCTATGGGCCATGTTGACTATATTATTATCAACCCTGCCGCTTTCACCCACACCAGCGTTGCACTTCGTGATGCGCTACTAGGCGTTAACATTCCCTTCTTTGAAGTGCATATATCTAACGTCCACGCTCGGGAAAGTTTCCGCCACCACTCTTACTTAAGTGATAAGGCTACCGGCGTGATTTGCGGCTTTGGTACTCAAGGTTATGAATTGGCTTTAAGAGCAGTCGCCAATAAACTAAAAACGGCAGAGTAATTAACAATTGTGTAAAACTACCCATATGGGTAGTTACATTAACATCAAAAAGTTGTCATTATCTACCTCGTGCTTACGGTCTACATTTACACAACAGTGTGAGAGCGGTTGTGTAATCCGTTTTTTACGCCATTGACACGAGAGAGCTAATTGGCGATTGCCCGACTATGTCGGGCTTTTTTTTTACTAGTAGCCTTATGATATGCTAACGCTTCCCAGTATTTCAGAACTCAAATTATTGATGTCGCCGCAACCGAATAAACGTGATCGCATTTGTCCTTTTAGCGGTTATTTTGCCGATGAAGCAAAAGAGGCCCAAGCGCAACAACAGCTGTGGCCAAGCCAAGCCCAAACCATACGCGTTCCTCTGATTATTTTTAGTGTCCTAATTGTCTGTGCTAGCTATCTCGATTATGTTCAATATCAGTTCGAACCACACTACTTTGTATTTTTAAGTTTACGCTTACTATTAGCGGGATTAGCAGGCAGTATTTATTGGCAATCAACTAAAGCCAGTAAGCCACGCCACTTTAATGCGCTGGTAGGCGTCTTCCAACTTTATATATTGTGCTTTTTCTTTGCGATTTTTTATGATCGTTGGTTTCTCAACCCCTTACCTAGTATTTCAGAAACCTTTTATACGGTGTTGTTCATAAGCTACCCCCTCCTAGCTTGTTATGTATTTCCCAGTCGTTTGTGGATTTCTCTGTGGCATAGTTTGCTGGCCGTGTTGATGTATATCTTTATTATCAACATGATCCCTGAGACACGACTGGAACATCACATTACCGAACTAGTTACCTGCCTATTTTTTGTTTATTACTCATATCACTTAATGCGCACCCGCCACCGCGATCAACGCCAATTGCTACTTTATGAAGCGCAACAACAAAACGCCTTGTCACTGGCAATTAAAGTAAGCCAAGATAAATCACGCTTTATTGCTGCGACCAGCCACGATTTACGCCAACCCCTACACAGTTTAAATATTTACAACGAGCTATTAACGCAACAGTTAAAAGCAACTCCAAGTATCAACTTACTCGAAAAATCTCGCCTTGCCATCGATTCTTTAAGCCAATATTTTGAAGCCCTGATTGATATTTCCCGATTAGATGCCGGTAATACGCCTTCTGAAAAGGTTCACTTTCAATTGCAAAGTGTATTAAAAAGCGTGGTTGACGAGCTGCAAGCATTAGCCCAAAAAAACCAAGTTAAGCTAGCACTCGTTAATACCCATTTTATCGCCTATAGCGACCCTATATTAGTAAGAAAAGTATTGGAGCAACTGGTTAAAAATGCACTGATACACAGCAGAAGTGACAAAGTACTAATTGGCATTCGTCGACAAAATGGTAAGGGACTAGTACAAGTTTGGGACCAAGGCCAAGGTATACCAGCCGATCAAATAGACAATATTTTTGATGAATTTAAACAGCTGGATAACCCAGAACGCAATCGTAACAAAGGCTTAGGCCTTGGCTTAGCCCTCGCTAAAAAAGTAAGCAATTTGTTAGCGCTCAATTTGACCGTCACCTCAACACCTAACCATTGCTGTGTTTTTAGCTTTGAGTTGCCAAAAGGTGACGCCAGTAAGCAGATTCTGTTGCAAAGGGATGAAGGCGAAAAAACAGAGCAAGCCAACCAAGCAGTATTGCTCGTTGATGACGATGAGATGGTTTTAGAGGCCATGACGGTGATGTTAGAGAGCTGGGGCTACCAAGTGTTTCAAGCAGCTAATGGCAACCAAGCGATGGCTCTCGCCATGGAACATACTGTTCAACTAGTGATCACCGACTACAACTTACCCGGTGGATATAATGGGCCAACTTTGCTCAACAAGCTCAACCAACAATATCAAACTACTTTACCAGCCATTATTCTTACGGGTGATATTAACTTAACCCCTTGCCACTCCACTCAGCAGTACGGTTATTTATTACTGCATAAACCAGTGAAAGGCGCACAACTAAGAATGGCAATCAGAAAGTTATGCCCGTCTTTGTGATAGCAAACCTAACTCATTAGCGCGAGTAACGGACTCTGTGCGATTAGATACCCCAAGTATCTTAAACAAACCACGTAAATGAAACTTCACTGTGTCTTCTGAAATATTCAAAATATCGGCCACTTTTTTATTGGGATAGCCCTTTGCAAGAAGTTTAAGCACATCCATCTGCCGCGGAGATAAGGAGTACTCGGGTGACTGCGCTAAAGATTCCTTATATTGCTTAATGCCCAGTGCAATAGACTCGGGAACGTGAATATGGCCATCAATAATAGATTCAATAGCACGAACAAGAGCGTCAGGTGGATAAGATTTAGGAATAAATCCCATCGCACCTGCATCAAGCGCATCAGAGATCTGTGAAATATCTTCAGAAGCCGAAACCACCGCAATAGGCAGCAGAAAATCACGCGCCGCTAAGGCGTGGATCATACTAAAGCCGTCCATCTCTGGCATCGAAAGATCCATTAAAATAAGATCAGGCGCAACCTCAGATAGTTCCCCTAAGGCTGAAGCGGCACTTTCAAAAATGACTACCTCTGCTCCGGTATTTTTTAAAATCAGCTCCATACCGTGTAAAAACAAATGATGATCATCTATCACTGCAATTTTAATATTCATATTTCTCTCACTGCGGCCAACCCTCATCATATCTGTTTATCTTTTTACAATCATAATGCTATGAAGATGTAATTATATAACTGGGTACCTAGTCATAGATTCGCGTAACTAATCTTGGCTAGATCACACTTTAAGTACTAAGCTTAATACCAAATGCAACATTTTTTTAACAATTAATGTCATTTATGTGATCAAAACGCTAGCTACAGCTTCATTGCAAATAATTGGCTTAGCAACTATGAGCATAAATAACAAAAAATTGCGTGTTAACAAAATTGCATCTTACCAACGGGCTCTGGTTAATTTGGAGAAAGTCTTATGCTTAGCAAGGTGACTTACGAAGTACTCCCTAGCACCTACCTATTAACAGGTATCGGAAGTATCTCTATGCTCGAGCCCTATTACGGTGTGATTGCAGGCTTTATCTTATATTCTATTGGCGCCTTGATTTGGGTAATGCGCTCTAATTACCGCAGAAAAGATGAGCACCGAAAACCGACTAGAACCCACTTTGTTTGGCCTGAATGGCTCTACGAGTTCACCCCTTTTATACTCATCGCAGGTGCGGCTTGGTTATTACAAGCCATCCCCGAAACAGGAACGATGGTAGCAGCAACAGCAATAGTGCTTTACGCATTACACAAACTCTATCAACGCTACCAACACCGCCAACATGAATGGCAAGAGATCAGTATTTACGCCCCGACCCGACGCTCGTCAAATAGAAAAATTGATCAATAGCATAAACTCTTAAAACGTAAATAAGGGTTATTTATTTGACTTGCTACACTTCTCTGATTAGCTAACAACAAGATATGAAGCGCCCCTGAAGGCTTGCAAAACCTAGTTATTGTAAGCTGTTACAACATCACTGCCGCCACCATCAGCTCCCATTTCCTTTGCGCGAGTAGTAGCCAGTGTTACCATTAGCAGCAGAGGATGACTACCCTGCGAAAGTACTCATCTGCGTTTATATGTCAAACAATGAGAGACAGCTATGCCTTGGATCCAATTAAAACTTAACGCTACCTCAGAAACGGCTGAGCCAATTAGCGAACTACTGCAAGATTCTGGCGCCTTAGCCGTCACGTTTTTAGATGCCCATGACACGCCCATTTTTGAGCCATTGCCCGGCGAAACCCGCCTTTGGGGAAATACCGATATCGTCGCTTTATATGAAGCCGACCAAGATTTGTTTCCTATTGTCGAAGCCTTAAAACTACACCCCATTATGACACCCGATTTTGCTTGGAAAGTTGAGCAACTTGAAGATAAAGACTGGGAGCGTGAATGGATGGATAATTTCCATCCAATGAAATTTGGCAAGCGATTATGGATTTGTCCGAGTTGGCGTGACGTGCCAGACGAAAGTGCGGTAAACGTCATGCTTGATCCAGGTCTTGCTTTTGGCACTGGGACTCACCCCACCACACATTTATGTCTTGAGTGGCTAGAAAGTTTAGACTTAGCCGGTAAAACGGTGATCGACTTTGGCTGTGGCTCTGGTATTTTAGCCATTGCCGCCTTAAAGCTTGGCGCCGCCAAAGTCATTGGCATCGATATCGATCCCCAAGCCATTACCGCTAGCTTAGATAACGCGAGTCGAAATAACGTAGCAGACAAAATAGAATTATACCTAGCGAAAGATCAACCTGAAGGCCTATTAGCAGATGTGGTGGTTGCCAATATTCTCGCAGGTCCACTTCGTGAGCTGTTCCAACCGATTAGCGCACTAGTCAAGCCACAAGGGTTATTGGGCTTATCAGGCATTTTAGAACAGCAAGCCGACGAACTAAACGCTGTATACAAGGCGCAATTTAATATGGATAGCCCAACCATAAAAGATGAATGGGCACGTTTGTCCGGCCAAAAAATCTAATATCAAAACGACACGCCCTGGTGGACTTGCCGCCAAGGAGTGTGATCCAAAGCAGCTCAAACACTAAATATAGGGCGTTTTGCAAGTATTTTTTTTGCAAAATGTCTATTTATTAACCTTTCCTCGAGCGCCAAAAATGCGTACACTACGCCGCCCATGTGAGAGGTAAGTGCGTTTCATGCGGATTGCAGATTATAAATTAGACAACCCAGTTATTTTAGCACCTATGGCAGGTATTACCGACCGGCCATTTCGTCAGCTGTGTAGAAAATATGGTGCCGCCTTGGCGGTGTCAGAAATGTTGTCCAGTAATCCATTGGTCTGGTCTACCGAGAAATCGAAAAACCGGATGGATCATGAAAATGAAACGGGCATACGCTCTGTACAAATTGCTGGTTCAGATCCTGAGTTGATGGCCGCAGCAGCACGTGAAAACGTAATGCGTGGCGCACAAATAATTGACATCAACATGGGCTGTCCAGCAAAAAAAGTAAATAAAAAGTTAGCCGGCTCAGCATTGATGCGCGAGCCCGATTTAGTAAAAGCCATATTAGAAAGTGTGGTGGATGCGGTAGATGTACCGGTAACGTTGAAAATACGCACCGGCTGGGATCCCGAAAACCGTAATGGCATTGAAATAGCTCAGCTAGCGCAAGCTGCTGGCATTCAATCATTAGCGGTCCATGGTCGAACTCGCCAGTGTATGTATAAAGGCAACGCCGAGTACAACACCATAAAAGCGATCAAGCAAAGTGTAAGCTTGCCTGTGGTGGCTAATGGGGATATTACCTGCCCTAAAAAAGCGAAAGAAGTACTGGTTTATACTGGTGCAGACGCCGTAATGATAGGAAGGGGAGCACAAGGACGACCTTGGATATTCCGAGAAATAGCCCATTTTTTAAGGACTGGCGAATTTCTGGCCCCACCTAGTCGGGACGAAATAGCTGAGAACTTATTAGATCATGTTGCACAATTGCATGATTTTTATGGGGAGTATACAGGTACCCGTATCGCTCGCAAACATGTGGGTTGGTACCTAAAAGAGCAACCGAATACTGAAGATTTTCGTAAAAATTTTAATACCTTAGAGTCTGCAATGATACAGCTTAAGGTATTAGAAGATTTTTTCATGCATTAAACTAAACAAAGAAGAGCTGATATCTTATGTTCGAACAAAACATTTCTTCTGAAGCGCTAACCACTACTACCAGTGTTCCAGCGACAGGCCAGACGACTCAACGCCCACTTCGTGATTCAGTACAACAAGCAATCACGAACTATTTTGCCCAGTTAAACGGTCAAGATGTAACTGAATTGTATGATCTGGTACTTTCTGAAGTAGAAGCGCCATTACTAGATGTAATCATGCAGTACACTCGTGGTAACCAAACACGCGCAGCAAACATGATGGGCATAAACCGTGGCACACTTCGCAAGAAGTTGAAGAAATACGGCATGAACTAATCAAACAGGCTTAATTGCTTGTAATAAAAAGGGTTTAGCTATTATAGCTAAACCCTTTTTTTGTCTTCTCATTTTACTCAACAATGAAGCGTAGGCTAAAATTAACGGGCTATGCAACCATTAACTTGAGGCTAGGCTCCATGCCTTTACCAAATTTACCTTTACGCTGGTAGCTTCCCTTACCTTTTTTAGCCTTTTCAATACGTTGCTTAAATAACGGCGTATGTAATACCGCCTTTACCGCACTTTCACCTATGGTACCTTTGTGCAACAAAAAGTCTGTTTGACCTTGCCCTTGCGGTAGAATTGCTACCTTTGTTTTATTTTTTTTCATCATTTTCACCTATAAAAAAGCCGTGCTAGTTATTTAGCACGGCACATTATTGAACCAAATTCAGTCACTACGCAATAGAAATCGAATGGCTTTATTGGTTTCTTTTCAAATTAAAGTGGAAGAACTCACTGGAGCCATCATCGTTATCACAAACTAAGGCACCTTTAATATAATTTTCATTGTCTTCTGAAATCATTAAAGACTCAGCTTTAGTTAATACCGCTTTACCGTCTTTTTGTAAAATAGCTGAGTAGAATGTCAGATCAATTTCATTTTCAGTGGCATACTTCACCATAGGTAACACACCAATAAAACTCCCTAAAATGTAGCCTTTCTTGTTAATGTTACTGGCGGCTTCAATCGATGCGGTAAAAACTAGACTATCTAGCTTTTCTGAATAGGTCGCGCCCGATAAACCCGCTTCAAAACCGTGCATCCTAGGCAAAATTACTTTTTTCACCACTAAGTGCTCAACTTGATCACGCCCACCCAACATGTACTCTACTAGCTCAGCAGTTTTAACTTCAAAAATTAAGTTATCGCCGAAATTACCACGGTTGAGTATATAAGTATGCTCATTCGCAACAGCTAACCCTTCAATATTAAACTCTTGTTTTTCAGTAAAATTACCCGCTTTATGGAGCTGACTATAGAGCGGTGTTAATGAGCGCTCAATAATTTTAGAGTGATCTTGACTAACCAAGTAACCCCATTCACGCACCATAGCTTTAGAGCCAGAGCCTAAGATTAAAAAGGCTTTACCTTCTTCAAAAGGCACCAGCGTCATCGACTCATAGTCGGGCTTAATATCACTGCCTAAGGTGCCATTCTCGGTTAAGCTTTCAGCCGGAAATTGCTTAATGGTCGTTAACGAGTCAACATTAAATGCTTTATCGAGTTTGTAGAGAAAAGGCGACATATCACTAACAGCAAAAATGCCATCACCCGTAGTGACCAGTGAAGAAGCTGCAGGGACTTTTTCACTATGCACTGCGTCACCTAATTCAACCACATATTTGTGCCCTGTTCGCGCATGGGCTTGCCCTATCACTGATGCCAGTAATAGCACCATGACTACTTTATTAAACATCCTTGCTCCCGCCATATTATCGCTATAAAAAGTTTATTAAAAAATATGCTCAAACTTTACAAGTTATTGCCTTGTAAATCTATTAATCAACAGGCAAAGCTAAAATAATATCCCTAAACGACTTCAAGAGGCGAGATCAAAAATACAGAAACAAGGGCTACTCTAAAAAACTCATACTAACGAGTGAGGATATCAGTCTTAACCTAATGTTGCCTAATTGGTCAAAACTGATATTGATGACAAGTACCACAGGTAAACTAACTAAGTATGCGTTGTTGCGCTTTCTGCCAAAACACCTTCACCATTAATACCGCGAGTAACACACTTGAACCAATAGTGATCCAACTTGGTAGTAATTGATGATCCATTGCCGACAGTGGCGCCACCTGAAAACCATACACGGCAACCAAATAGTTAGTTAACGCACCAAAGACCAGCGACATACCTATTACGCCAACTAAGTAAGCCACAAGTGCGCGATTGCCTAACTCTTTATACACCACACCGAGTGTCGCCACGTTAGTCGCCGGACCCGCCATCATAAATACCAATACCGCCCCGGGGCTAATCCCTGACATGAGTAATCCTGCTGCAATAGGCGTTGAAGCTGTGGCACAAATATACATAGGCACACTAATAAGCACCATGACTAACATTGCCCAAATACTGTCCCCCCATTGCGCTAGAAAATCCGTTGCAACATAGGTTTTAACGAGCGCGGCAAAAAATAAACCGATCAACAACCAAACACTGATGTCACGTACTAAGTCGGTGGCAGCAAACGTCACACCTGAGCTTAATTTAGATAATATGGATTTGTGCTTAACAACAGGTTCCGCGGTCGTGATTTTTTCGCTTTCACAACAGCTAGGTGGCACAGAGTCAGAAGCTGATGTCGCTTTTTCACTCGCACAGCAACTCGATTTCGCCGGCTCCGTTACCGCTGATGATTTTTCACTCGCGCAACAACTCGATTTCGCAGGCTCTGTTACAACAGCTGCTTTTTCACTCGCGCAGCAGCTGGTTTTGCTCGGCTGTTGAGCTTGTCCATCGGCTTTATGTTGTTCATAGAATTGCTCTTCTTTACCGACTAATAGACCCGCTACAATAGCACTTACTATCGCTGCAATAGGACGAATAATCGCCATAAAAGGCCCCAATAGTGCGTACGATACCGAAACTGAATCAACCCCCGTTTCTGGTGTTGCCACTAAAAAAGCCGTGGTAGCGCTTTTCGAGGCACCATTTCGTCTTAAGCCAAGAGCCGCCGGGATGACTCCACATGAGCACAGAGGCAAAGGTGCACCAATAAAGGCTGCCTTAATGGTGGTTTTAAATCCCTTTCCCCCAAGATGTCGTGCCAAAAAGTCAGCAGGAATACATTCTTTAATCAGTCCAGCAATCAGTAGACCTAACATCATCCAAGGAGCAGACTCCATAAACAAATCTATAAAATTACTAATTAACATAATGCTTCCTTATCACTAGCGGCTAGCGCTTCTAAAATTGAACAGTGGCTAGCTGGTTCAGCTCCACCACAACAAGAATCACTAAGCTTTTGCAGTGAAGAGCGAAAAATTTCTAATTCCCTAATCTTGGCTTCCACCTGTGCTAACTTAGTATCGGTAATTAATTTCGGCTCAGCACAACTGTGTTCCTCACTTTCCAAACGAATTGACAACAGTTCAGCAATATCATCCAATGAAAAACCCACGCTTTTAGCACGTAGTATAAAATGCAACTTGGCTTCATCATTTTGGTTATATAAGCGATACCCAGCTTCATTCCGAGCACTGGGCACCAATAGCCCAGATTTTTCATAGAATCTTAATGTGTCAGTCTTTAAGCCGCAGCGAGCAGCCATCTCACCAATTCGATACATGACGCTTTCCTATGTTGTTAATGAATGCATCCATTCTAAAGCTTAGACCTCACTCCAAGGTCAAGCACTATTTCAACATAACCGTAAATAAACCCCCACCCAGATCACAACGCAGGCCCATTTCGATGCTTTTTTACACAAAAAAAACGTATTTAATGCCTTTTTATTCCGTTTTTTCTGGTTAAAAGCAAGACAAATTAAGGTAGAATACCCGCCAATTTTTACGTGCAAATAAAAACACCAATAGCACGATAAAAATTGTTTTACCCACCTTCAAATCAATAACGGGAAAAAGTAGAAATGGACATAGCTCGACCTATTAAACGTGCGCTAATCAGCGTATCTGACAAAACAGGTATTGTGGATTTTGCGCGTGAGTTAGCAGAAAAAGGCGTAGAAATTCTGTCTACCGGCGGCACGTTTAAATTACTGGCTGACAACGGCATTAAAGTAATCGAAGCATCCGACTACACCGGTCATCCAGAAATCATGGACGGCCGCGTTAAGACACTGCATCCAAAAATTCACGGCGGTATTTTAGGTCGTCGAGGTACTGATGAAGGTGTAATGGCTGAAAATAACATTCAACCAATTGACATGGTAGTAGTAAACCTTTACCCATTTGCAGCCACGGTTGCGAACCCAAACTGTAGCCTTGAAGATGCGATTGAAAACATCGACATCGGTGGTCCAACCATGGTGCGCTCAGCGGCTAAAAACCATAAAGATGTGACCATAGTAGTTAACGCCAGCGACTACGACCGCGTATTAGCTGAGCTAAACAACAACGACGGTAGCCTAACTTACCAAACACGTTTTGATCTAGCCATTGCCGCATTTGAACATACTGCGCAATACGACGGCATGATCGCTAACTACTTCGGTACTAAAGTACCCAGCTACGGCGAAAATAAAGAAGGCGATGAAGAATCTAAATTCCCACGCACCTTCAACCAACAGTTCCAAAAGAAACAAGACATGCGCTACGGCGAAAACAGCCATCAAGCTGCAGCCTTCTATGTTGAAAACGACATTGATGAAGCATCTGTTTCAACCGCTCGTCAAATCCAAGGTAAGGCTCTGTCTTACAACAACATCGCTGATACTGACGCAGCACTAGAATGTGTTAAAGAATTCAGTGAACCTGCTTGTGTTATCGTTAAACACGCTAACCCTTGTGGTGTAGCATTAGGCGACAATATTTTAGACGCTTACGACCGCGCTTACAAAACGGACCCAACCTCAGCATTTGGCGGCATTATTGCCTTTAACCGTGAGCTAGATGCTGACACGGCAGAAGCAATTGTGTCTCGTCAATTTGTTGAAGTAATCATCGCACCGAAAATCAGCGCAGCCGCTGAGCAAATCGTTGCCGCGAAGAAAAACGTACGCTTATTAGAGTGTGGCGAATGGAGCGATAAAACCAAAGGCTTTGACTTTAAACGCGTTAATGGCGGCTTGTTAGTACAAGATCGTGACCAAGGCATGGTGTCGTTAGACGACCTTAAAGTGGTCACCAAACGTCAACCTTCTGAGCAAGAGCTAAGCGATGCACTATTTTGCTGGAAAGTAGCAAAATACGTGAAATCAAACGCCATAGTTTACGCTAAAGACAAATGGACTATCGGTGTTGGCGCAGGCCAAATGAGCCGCGTTTACAGTGCCAAAGTTGCAGGCATTAAAGCCGCTGACGAAAACCTAGAAGTGGCTGGTAGCGTTATGGCATCAGATGCATTCTTCCCATTCCGCGATGGCATCGACGCAGCAGCTGAGGCCGGAATCACTTGTGTGATCCAACCAGGTGGCTCGATGCGCGATGACGAAGTGATTGCCGCAGCCGACGAACACGGCATGTCAATGGTATTTACTGGCATGCGTCACTTCCGCCACTAATCCCAATTTTAAACGGCTAACTCAGGTTAGCCGTTTTTGTTTATTTTTCTTTAATTTCTCTGCTAATAAAAAGCGTCGTATTTATCTGCGAGTCTTTTTAATTAAGGATCAAACATGAAAGTATTAATCATTGGTAGCGGCGGCCGTGAACACGCCCTAGCCTGGAAAGCCGCACAAAACCCAAGTGTTGAAACGGTATTTGTTGCGCCAGGTAATGCCGGCTCAGCCCTAGAAGCGAAAGTTGAAAACGTAGCTATCGGTGTTGAAGACATTGCTGCATTAGTTAAATTCGCCCAAGAAAACCAAGTAGAGCTCACCATTGTTGGCCCTGAAGCGCCATTAGTAATAGGTGTGGTTGATGCGTTTCGCGCAGCTGGCCTTAAATGCTTTGGCCCAACGAAAGGCGCAGCGCAATTAGAAGGCTCTAAAGCGTTTACTAAAGACTTCCTTGCACGCCAAAATATTCCGACCGCTTGGTACCAAAACTTTACTGAGATTGAGCCAGCAGTGGCTTACATCAAAGAGAAAGGTGCGCCAATTGTGGTTAAAGCAGACGGCCTAGCAGCGGGTAAAGGCGTGATTGTCGCCATGACCGAGCAAGAAGCCATTGATGCGGTTAACGACATGCTAGCAGGTAACGCTTTTGGCGAAGCGGGTAGCCGCGTAGTCATCGAAGAATTCCTAGATGGTGAAGAAGCGTCTTTCATCGTAATGGTTGACGGTAAAAACGTACTACCTATGGCGACAAGCCAAGATCATAAACGTGTTGGCAATGGCGATATCGGTCCAAATACTGGCGGTATGGGCGCATATTCTCCTGCCCCTGTGGTCACACAAGAAATTCACGATCGCATCATGAACGAAGTGATCTACCCCACAGTGAACGGCATGGCGGCAGAAGGTAACACTTACACCGGTTTCCTTTATGCAGGTCTAATGATCATGGCCGACGGTACGCCGAAAGTGATTGAGTTTAACTGTCGCTTTGGCGATCCAGAAACACAACCTATCATGCTACGTATGCAATCTGACATCGTTGAACTATGTTTAGCAGCAGAAGCTGGCAAGCTAGATAGTGTCACCGCTGAATTTGACCCTCGCGCAGCAGTGGGTATTGTATTAGCAGCTGGCGGTTACCCGGGTGACTACGCTAAAGGTGATGTAATTTCTGGCATTCCAACTGTTGATGTTGAAGGCGAGAAAGTGTTCCATGCAGGTACGAGCTTAAAAGACGGCAACACGGTAACCAACGGTGGTCGCGTACTGTGTGCTACTGCATTAGGTAACACAGTGACACAAGCGCAGCAACGTGCTTATGAGCTAACCAAGCAAGTCAGCTGGAAAGACTCGTTTTACCGTACTGACATCGCTTACCGCGCCATTGCACGTGAGCAAGCAGCTAAGTAGATCTTTCGCGATATAAATATCGCTTATATGGACTCCTCGTATTGTTCAATAGTTTTGCGATGTCATAGCATAAGATGCGTGCTTATATACGGGCTCTC
>NZ_JAUOPX010000220.1:0-248 GCF_030547455.1 Motilimonas sp. 1_MG-2023
GCGCAGCCAGTCGGTGACGACCTATTCGGCGGCAAGTGGCGCTGGGTCGGCTGAACAACATCGGAAGGACCACCCATGACCACCACCAAAGACCTGGCAGAGGCGCTGCGGGCTGCGCTCAAAGTTCTGCGCGAGATTCACGCTCAGGATGCTATCGAGCTGGCTCTTGATCCTCAGTGGGCGCAACGCATGGCACGCTCAGAGATGCGAATTGCGAGCGCGCCCTTGCCTCCAACGACGCCGCACAG
>NZ_JAUOPX010000221.1:0-248 GCF_030547455.1 Motilimonas sp. 1_MG-2023
ACCGTAAACAAAACTAATAACCATCATGCTAAATATTGAAATAGAAAAGCTTAAAAGCCTACCATCGAGATAGGAAAAGTTTTCAAACATACAACAATCATGTAAAACATGAATAAATAACCATCTACGACAAAAAAAATCAAATTAACTAGCAAGGCCAAAAACTTCAAACAAAATTTGATTACATTAATCAACATTTCAAAATTACATTCAACAGATGTGAAAATAGCAATGATACAAATAACCTA
>NZ_JAUOPX010000222.1:0-247 GCF_030547455.1 Motilimonas sp. 1_MG-2023
AATCTGGTTTTTTTATAGATTATTGTTGGCTAGGATATTTTTTTATGTGATTTTTTTTTGTTTCTATTTTTTGTTTTATTTCTTTTGATTTTTGTTTTTTCGAATTGTATTAATTTATTGTTTTATTTATAATGTACTTTATTGTTATTTTATTTAATTTATTTATTCTGTGTATTGGTAAATCTTAATAGTTCTTGTGTATACTTAGTTATTTTTTAATTTTGTTTTAAACTTGTAACAGTATTTT
>NZ_JAUOPX010000223.1:0-247 GCF_030547455.1 Motilimonas sp. 1_MG-2023
GGGACTGCTCGTCGTTCAACAGCGTGCCACCTCCACGTAGGTGGCTACCCTGGTTATAAAACCGAAAAGGGTCAGCGAGTGAGGGGAAACATTGGTGCGCGAGACGAACGATTAATTGCGACGCAAGAGTAACAGTATATAGATTAATCTGGTGTTAATGATTAAGTTAAGGGATCTATTGGTTCAGATACAATATATTTGGGCTATGGATTCAGAGAGATTTATGCTTCTTCAACTCAGGCTTTCC
>NZ_JAUOPX010000224.1:0-247 GCF_030547455.1 Motilimonas sp. 1_MG-2023
TGTTTAGCCTGTCAAAATCATAAGGAGGGCATGGTTTCAATATATAACGGCAGCCTTCGGGCTGCGGTTTTATTTTTTGTGATTTTTTGTTTCTTTTTTTGTTGTTTTTGGGTTGTGTGTTCTTGTTTGTGATTCTGAGGTTTTTGGTTTAATTTTTTTTTTTTTTAGTTAATATTTGTATCTATTTATATCGTTAAGTGAATTTGTAATTTTAAAGCTTTCTGTTATAAAATTTTTTGTTTTAACG
>NZ_JAUOPX010000225.1:0-246 GCF_030547455.1 Motilimonas sp. 1_MG-2023
TAGCTCAGCTGGTAGAGCGCAACCTTGCCAAGGTTGAGGTCACGAGTTCGAGCCTCGTGTACCGCTCCAAATTAAAATGGCAGATTCTGTGGCAAGAATCAAACAGATTACCAACTGTATAAAAAGAGTAATTGTGATGCGGTAGTAGCTCAGCTGTTTCACAGAGAGACGCAACCTTGTTTGTGACTTTCTAAAAGTATGAGTTAATTGTGATGCGGTACTAGCTCAGCTGGTAGAGCGCAACCT
>NZ_JAUOPX010000226.1:0-246 GCF_030547455.1 Motilimonas sp. 1_MG-2023
GAATTCATTTTTACAAATAGGTCGATACGTCGCCAGCCTGAGTGTTGGCTATTTCCGAACAAGTCTTGTGGGCTAATGATGCCTTCGAAATTATTGCCTGGTATTAAGTTGTGTCTGACCCAGCTGTATAGCTGAGTATTGGGGTTATCTGTTACGCCATCGCGATTTAAGTCGGTGAGATTTTGATGCCAATTTAGGCTCATGTCGCCATTAAACATGTTGCGTGGTAAATCAATTGGCATGGCC
>NZ_JAUOPX010000227.1:0-246 GCF_030547455.1 Motilimonas sp. 1_MG-2023
CACTTATACAAGGTAAACGGCCGAGCATCCATTTCTTAGAAATTCAATGACAGCATTGCTTAGTAGACGAACTTCTTAATGAATCGAACCCATCTTAAAACTTTACTTAAAACAAATAAAAAATAACCTGCCCCCAATTAAAAAACGCATAAAGATCGACGAAACCAGCCATTACAAATGCGACATAAAATTTAAATACTGAAGATTAACAAAAAATATAAAAGATAACTGAGTGAACTATGACTA
>NZ_JAUOPX010000228.1:0-246 GCF_030547455.1 Motilimonas sp. 1_MG-2023
GATGTTATTATTTTAATTTTTTCAGGTGTTGGTGTTATAATTCGATGCTCGTTAGTTTTTATGCTGTGTTGTTTTATCTTTTTTAATAATTTTTTGTGTTGGGATTATTTTATCATTTTTTCTTTTTTTTGTTTGCTTGATTTCTTTGCTGATGTTCTATTTTATATTTATTATGATATATATCAATAACTATAAAATTTCTTCTCTCGATCCATATTATATAATTCATTTAAATCAAATATACAT
>NZ_JAUOPX010000229.1:0-246 GCF_030547455.1 Motilimonas sp. 1_MG-2023
GGTATATATTGAAAAAACAATTTCAAATTCAAATCACACTTTATAATGATCAATTAAATCTCTAGACAGAGATAGAAAAATCTAAAAATATTAATTACCAAAATCCCAAAAATAATATAAAAAAAATCATTGCAATTATAGACAAATATGAAAAATTATAGATCATCAATAAAAAACCAACTACACAATAATAAACAAATAACAAAAATCCGAATAAGTACACATATTTAAAATCAAAGTAAACAA